>JAJTHY010000046.1 GCA_021298045.1 Candidatus Jidaibacter sp. | reverse complement strand
TTCAGCAGAAATCATAGTATTAGAAGGGCACCTTTCAAAAAGAAAATTCTCTGGAAACTCATAGTCATGCAATGCCTCAAAGAACTTTATGTCGGTATCAATAAGTTCCTGCCATTTTTCATAAGATATAGCTGCTTGCACCAATGGTTTAAGTGTATTGGCTACTTGGTTTTGAGCAAATTCTTTGGGTGCTTTATCAACACAAACACCCAAAGCCTGCCAATACCAATCTTGCTTAGGTTCCAAATCCAAAATCTGTAACCATTTTTCTTCAGTTAAGTTCTGAGAACTGGCTTTACGCGAAAGGAAATCTCGCCTTATTTCTAAATCGTTTTGATTACTTAATTTCTTCAAAAAACTATCAAAGCTATCTCCTTTCGCGTGCATGAATACATACTATTAATTTTTGGACATTATAGCATAAAACATTCTAAAAATCAAAGTTTGAATCAAATTCGCTCGAACTTTAGCATGAATTCTGTGCCTTTGCCTAGCTCGGAAACGCATTTTATGCTCCCGCCCATGCTTTCCATAACTTCTTTGCAAAATGGCAATCCCACACCTGTCCCTTGTATATTGCGTTTGTTATCAAAAGGTTCAAAAATATAAGGAAGTTTTTCTGGGCTTATGCCGGGTCCATTATCTTTAAAGTGTAGTTCACCATCTTCATACCATATTTCTATTTTGCTATCAGGACCTGCATATTTTAAAGCATTGTTTATCAGGTTGTTAATAACGTGCCCTACAAAATTTTTGCTACCTTTAAATTTAAAATCATTGCCATCTCTAACCTTGATTCGATTGAGATTTTTTTCGTTAAGTCCGTACGATTTTAAATAATGTCGCTTAACTTTATGGGTTCTGACATTTGCATATTGAGGAAATAAATTATTGTTCCCAATTTCTTGATTTGTTGATTTTTGTAAGTAGTGAGTTAAAAATTACCTGCATAGCAATTAAACTTATGCCAAAAAATATCGACAAGATGTTTGTGGCCCATTTTCCTGGCTTGCCATATAAAACTCCCATAATATCACTGACAGACATGCAGCCTGCTTTTTTAAAAACATCGATTGTTCCTGCAAATAATTTAGCAGTAAGAGCCCAGAAGTAGTGGCTGCAAAAGTGTTGTAACTGCAAACATTAAACCCATGGAATAAACTTTTTCAACTGTGCCAATAGTTGAGCCCGCGCCAATAAAAGTTGCAAAGATGGTGAACATGAGTGCAGCAGTGGAAATGTACCCAGTGCCTAAAGTATATTCCCTTTTAGTTTAGTTCTTATTAGTCTCCTAGTTGTTTGTATCTAAGGCCCTTACTGAGATTGACATGCTGTCCAGTAAGAATTTGCCAATAATGCATGCCAAATAAACCAATTGCGCTGCCAATTGCTCCAAAAAACAGACTGATAGTTGCAAATTCACCTGCTACATATCTGCCTAAGGCTATGCCCGAAATACCAATAAGGGTTGCGCACATAAATGATTTTTGGTTAGTTTGAAACTTTAGAAATCCGGAAGCAAGAGGTATTAGTATAATCGGGAACCAAAAATTATCCGCAAGCCATATAAGCTCCATAAGGCTTTTACCAGAAAATGCTAATACTGTTGCAAGCACGCTTATTACAATCACAGATATTCTGGCTATAAAAAGCTCTTGTTTATCGGTAAGCTTGGGAAACAAACCTTTGGCAATATCATGAGCGCATAAAACACTGGTAGTGTTTAGCCAAGAATCTGCAGTCGACATGATTGCTGCCAATATCCCAGAAACCAATAGCCCCGTAACTCCAACAGGCAAGTAATTGCCTATCATGTAATAAAATGCAATATTTGGATTAATTTCTGGGGCTTTGACCTTAACAATAAAGCCAATTAACACTATGATTATAGTTAGTGGAAGAGAAATAAAAGCAATCAATTTTAAACAAGTATTGAGCTGCCGGCTATTGTTGGCCATTAAATATCTTTGTATAAAAGCACCTTCTGATAACGGCATTAATGTGTAAAACAGTATACTTGCAAAAAGAATTATGTTACCTCCTGAAAAATCTATAGTAAGGTGAGAAGCTGGAAGATTGCTTACCAAACCCTCGTACCCACCTATATCATGAAAAGCGATTAGACAAGCAACTGGAATTGCGACAGCTATAATCATGCCTTGAAAGGTATCAGTTAGTGCCACAGCTCTAATGCCGCCAAAAAGAGAATATACAACTAATACTCCAAATCCAATTAATGTTCCCAGTTGCGGAGTTAATCCCAAAAAGTAATTAAATAGATAACCTATTGCCGCTATCTGAGCAGCAAGTACGCCAATTGAAATCAGGATTGCAAGTATATTAGTTGTCCATTTCCCAGCTTTGCCATATAAAAAGCCCATAATATCACTAACGGACATGCACCCAGCTTTTTTGAAAACATGAATATTTCCTGCAAATATTTTAGCTGTGATGAACCAAAATAAAGGTTTAAACATAATAGCTAAGGCGAATATTAGGCCCATGGAGTAAAGCTTTTCTACTGTGCCAATAGTTGAGCCGGCACCAAGATAAGTAGCAAGTATTGTGGATAATAATACCGCAGTGGAAATATAACCAGTGCCCAAAGTGTATTCTCTAATTGTTTTGATTTTGCCAGCCTTATGCAAACCAATAACAAGGCATAGTAATAAATAAGCTATAATAATTGCTATATCTAAATTGTGTAAGTTAGTCATACATTTACCTTAATAAAAATTAAAGTTGCGTCGATTTTACTTAAAGTAAAATTCGATATTACATGGCACATTAACTATTTTTTAAATATGTGGCAAATATTATTTTGTTAAGATGAAAGAGTGAAAAAGATATTTAACTTGTATATTTGAACACTTGGAGGTTTAATATGGCTGTTCCAATAATGATGAAATAAAGACGATATGCGGTTTACTCTCTCTTGGTTGAAAAGCCATCTTAACACCACCTCCACACTAGAACAAATCTGTGAAACTTTGACGAGAATTGGGCTTGAGGTTGAAGAGTGCGTTGATAAAAGTAAATTATATGAGCCATTTATAATTGCTGAAATTTTAAAAGCAGAGCCGCATCCAGATGCAGATAAGCTGAGGGTTTGCACAGTTTTTGATGGGAAAGAAAATTTGCAAATTGTATGTGGGGCGGCCAACGCACGTGCGGGCATTAAGGTGGTTTTAGCGCCAATTGGGGCTGTTATACCAGCGGGTGAGTTTATCATTAAAGCTGCCAAGATTCGGGGTGTAGAGAGTAGTGGCATGCTTTGCTCAAGCGAGGAGCTCATGCTTGCAGATACGTCTGAAGGCATTATTGAACTGCTAGCAGATGCAAGAGTTGGGTCTAAATATATGCAGTATGCTGGTCTTAATGATGCTGTTATAGAAATTGCACTTACCCCAAACCGCGGTGATGCAGCTTGTGTTTTCGGAATTGCAAGAGATTTGGCTGCTGCTGGCCTTGGTGAGATTGTTAGCCCCAAACTTAAAAGCGTGCAATATGATGACAAGTTTCCTTTAGTCATTGAAGACAAGGATAACTGCCAGGAATTTACTGCAACTATAATAAAAGGTGTGGATAATTCACTGTCAGCGCCTGAGTATATCAGTAACATGTTGCGTGCGATAGGCTCGAATCCAAAAAGCGCCTTAGTTGATATTTCAAACTTTGCCATGCTGGATTTAGGGCGTCCTAACCACATATATGATTTGGATAAAATAAAAGGCCCAGTTGTTGTAAGAAAATCCCACAAAGATGAAAAATTTGTCGCTCTTGGTGGTCAGGAATATAATCTTCCTGCTGAATTATTGGTTGTGGCAGATGGTGAGAAAATCCTTGCAATAGCAGGAGTTATGGGAGGTGAGCTCAGCAAAGTAGATAATGAAACCAAGAACATATTAATAGAGGTTGCTAATTTCCACCCTGAGGCGGTTGCGAAAGCGGGCAGGGCGCTGAACTTAATTTCAGATTCTAGGTACCGTTTTGAAAGGAGGATTGATAGTGGTAGTACAGATTCATTTGTGCATTACCTAACGGGTGAGATCACGAATAATTTAGGTGGTGCTGTAGTGGGTTCTACAAGGATGTTTGGCAATCCAATAAAATATCCTAAAGAAGTAGCATTTAAAATTGAGAGTGTGAGTGAGCTTGCAGGTAACGACATTGATAATGCTTTTATACAATCTACGTTACAAAAATTGGGTTTTGTTATAGAGGGCGGCAAAGTAACTGTTCCATCATATCGATACGGCGACATAACTCAGGGGAGAGATCTGGTTGAGGAGGTTTTGAGAATTTATGGTCTTGACAATATTAAGCCAGTACCTGTGCCCCTTGGCTTTGAAAACATTATTGTAAAGAATCCTGATTTTGCAGATAAAGCGCGGCAATATCTGATTGATAATGGTTTTGATGAGTTGATAACTTATTCGTTTGTCAGCCGCAAACAAGCCGATCAATTTTCTTTTTTAAACCAAATAGAGCTTGCCAATCCTATTAGTAGCGATATGTCGGTTATGCGCATATCCCAACTGCCAATGTTGATTAAGCATTTAAGTGAAAATATTGTATATGGAATTCTTGATGCTACGTATTTTGAAATTGGCAATGTCTATAAAGGCAGCGAGCCAGAGCAACAAAAGCAAGTGCTGAGTGGGGTTTTAGCTGGTAAATTCATGCGTAAAACTACCTTTAAAGAAGAGCGCGATTTTGATTTTTATGATGCTAAAGGTTATGCATTTGCGCTTATCAAGCTATATGGATTAGACCCTGATAAATGCAAAATTAGTCGAGGGGCGCCTGGATATTACCATCCTGGAAAATCTGCAGCTATTTCATTAGGCAAACAGGTTATTGGCTACTTTGGAGAATTAAATTTTGCTGTTCTAAAAAATTCAGGAGTTGAAACAAATGTTGCTGTATTTGAACTTCTTATAGGCGAAATGCCAGTATTGAAAACAAAGGCGATAAGGACGCGTAAGCAATTATCCCATTTGCAAATGGTGAATAGGGATTTTGCCTTTGTGGTAGATGATTCTGTAGAAGTTGGCTCAATGCTTGCAGAAGTGAGGGGCCTAGATGCGGATACGATTGAAGATGTGAACGTCTTTGATATTTACAAGGGTAAAGGTGTTGCTGAAGATAAGAAATCTGTTGCTTTCAGTGTTGTGCTCAGGCCAAAGGTGCAAACCTTTACTGATGCAGAAATTGAGAAAATATGTGGTCAAATAGTTAACTTAGTAAAAGCAAAATATGGCGGAGAGCAAAGATAGTGTATTGCAATTAAATGTCTCGAGTTCTCTCATTGGCAAAGTAGAGGAGTGGTTGGCATTTTTGAAGAATGTGAAAAAACATTCCTCGCATACGGTAAAAGCATATGTGACCGACTTGTTTCTTTTCCTGCAATTTATTGCGGGGCATACTGGCAAAATGCCAGATGAGAATATGCTTGCTGCCCTCGAGATAAAAGACTTTCGTAGTTGGCTCGCGAGTCGTAAGGTGGATAATCACAAAGCAACTTCTAATGCTAGGGCGCTTTCAGCGCTTAAAAATTTCTTCCGATTTTTGAAAAAGAATTATGGCGTGCACAATGCTGCTATTTTTTCCGTGGTTATAAAAAAAGTTAATAAGCCTTTACCTAAGGCGCTAAGTGTGGAAAGTGTTATGCTTGTTATAAATAATGCTGGAATTTTTTCGGACAATTGGGTTGCAAAGCGTAATAAGGCGGTTTTGATGCTTTTATATGGTGTGGGCCTTAGGATATCTGAGGCGTTGGGCTTAGAGTTAAAGAAAATGCTTGGTGTGCATGGTGTTATTAATGTTATAGGTAAAGGCAATAAAGAATCACCGGTTTATTTGCTTCCTGCCGTTATAGAATCTGTAAATGAGTACATAAAGGCATGTCCACATAACCTTGAAACTGGGCCGCTTTTTGTTGGTGTGAGGGGTGGGCCTCTTAATCCTTCGGCTTTTAGAACAGAATTAAAGAAAATTATCTGCGCATTAAATTTACCTAACTATGCTTCGCCACATTCATTTCGCCACAGCTTTGCAACACATCTACTTGCTAAAGGTGGTGATATAAGGGTAATTCAAGAATTGCTCCGTCATGAGTCTATATCTACTACCCAAAATTACACGAAGGTAGACTCCTCAAACATAATTAAGAGTTATAATTCTTTTCACCCCA
>JAJTHY010000019.1 GCA_021298045.1 Candidatus Jidaibacter sp. | reverse complement strand
TGGAGGACTTAGAAAAACACCTTCTCAGGTTCATAGGCAACCCGGTAGACAGAATAAAAGAAGATTATTTACGAATCCTCAGGTACTTCAGATTTTACAGTTATTACCCTGGCACTTTGGTTGATGAAGCTTCCGTGTCTGCCTGCAAAAATCTAGCATATGGAATTGAAAAGCTCTCCGGCGAGCGGATAAGAAACGAAATTCTAAAGACTCTATCTTCCCCTTGCGCCGCAGAGGCTATGGCACTTATGCAAGAATATGATGTGCTTACGCAGATATTCCCCGGGTGTGCTCAGATTGATTTTTCTGGCATTGCATTTTCAGAAGATGCGATAATAAATTTAGCTGTGATACTTAAATTATCTGGCTTAGGCGAAAGCGATGTGAGCGATATAACAGATAGACTCAAGTTTTCCAATAAAGAAAAGGCCAGAGTAACCAACTTGCTATGGCGCATTAAGCTTGTACCTCAGGATACTAAGCTGCATCATAATGAAGTTCTCTATCACTTTGGCGCAGAGACTTATGCTGATTATATAAAGTTCTTGGGAGTTTTATATCTAAATCAGAACATCTATCATCTTGAATCCACCAATATCCCCCGGCGGCCAGTAAGTGGGGCAGACCTAATAAGTTTAGGTTTTTCCGGCAAAGCCTTGGGAGACAAGATGCATGAGCTTGAAGACATTTGGATTGCAAGCGACTTCAAGCTCAGCAAGGAAGAGTTGTTAGCTCAATTTATCTAGAGGGATGTGTTTCGATTCCTTGCACAAAATCATGCGCCGCAGTAAATGTTTTAGAATACATACCAGCAAGGTATTTTGATACAATTTGACATCTGTTGCTTAAATAAGTATTGAAGGCATACTCGTCAAAAAGTCTAAATGCTACGCCCCCAGTTAGTACCGATGTGCAATAAATAGCGTTACCCCATGAAGAGCTCAATCCAGCGCGACCAAGCAGATTGGTAGTTAAGCATGTGCCAGCTACAGCTACAGAATAACCTAATATACCGTGAAGAGCGCTATTTATAAAATTTTGCGTTCCATCACCCTTATCTTGTTTGAAACTATCCATGAAAAAGTGCGCTGACTGACTTGCCAATGCCACGATCATCAAATTTTGCGCAGATAGCAAGGACTTGCCTAAGCTACCTAAGCCTAAGAAATTCACAAAAGTGTTGGCCAAAAATGGCGCCACGTGATGATTGAACTTCTCAATGCCGAAATTAGCACACCAAATAGCTGCCGATGCAAATGCAGTTATTGCAGCCGTTTTCTTGGTCCAATTAAATGCTTCAGTTGTAGTCATATTTTCCTCCTTTTAATATTAAATAGTAATATAATTGCAACTATATTAATAAATCTAAAGGAACACAAGAAGTTTAACGCCATTTTTATTCTATGCGGCTTACGAAATGCTATTACTAAGCGGATGGTGGTTAAAGATAAGATCTTGGGCTTGCTTGCTCAAAACCTTGGTGTAAATCTGTGTGGAAGAGATATCTGCATGGCCAAGAAGCTCCTGAACTACCCTGAGGTTAGCACCATTTTGCAATATGTGGCTAGCGAAAGAATGGCGTATTTTATGCGGCGACACTTTATTTGGATCGATCCCCGCTTCAAGCGCTAGCTTTTTGATTATAATAAAAAACATTTGCCTAGACAGATGCATAGGCTTTTTACATTTTTTTGTTGAAGGGAATAGGTAATCATTGCTACCGTCCCGTACCTGCAAGTATCTATTCAGCGCCTGAAGCGCGCGTTGATTGAAAATAACTATACGATCTTTATTACCTTTACCATTTATTAAAAACACCTGATAATCTTCATGCACCTCAACTGGATTGTATATGTTGCTTAACTTCAAGGTGATTAGCTCCGAAACCCTCATGCCAGTTGAATATAAAAGCTCCAGCATGCAGTAATTCCTTATGCCATTTATGTCTTTTGCTTGCTCTGCTATCTGAATCAAGGCTTCGATTTCGCTGCTATCCAATGACTTTGGAGCACGTATTTCTTTCTTAGGCAATTCCAAATCAAGGGCGGGATTTTCTGAAATTAATTTTTCTGAAAGCAAAAACAAATAAAACTGCCGGAGTGTAGAAATTTTGCGCGATATGGTGGCACTTTTGCACTCAGCAAATTCGATGGAACCTAGATAAGTTGATAGATCTAACGTTGTAAGTTTTAATACCGAAATACCCTTCAAGTTAAAATATATGAGAAAATGTTTTAAATCATTGAGATAAGAAGATACAGAATTTTTCGAGAGCCCTCTCTCGGAGATTAAGCTCTCCAAGAACATCTCAACTAAATTTGCTTCATTTAAGGAAGTCACCAGCTTTTATTTGATTGGTTACATCTTTTTCGATCAATGTGCGATTTGGATAAATATCCCGCGCAAGAAATATCAATATGTCGCAGACAATTGCTATGAATAGATATAGCTTAAAATTTGAGCCCTTAGAGCTTTTTCTATGATTCACTTTTACTCTGCTAACACGAGTATGGGCATAGTTTCTTGACATTTCCAAAAAAGCCTAATATTGACTTGTAATGGATTATGCATTTGAAAAATCTATCTGGCAATTAAAAAATGAAATTACTAATAGTTGAATCTCCATCGAAGGCCAAAACTATCAACCAATATCTAGGTAAAGATTACGTGGTTATTTCTTCGTATGGCCACATACGGGGCTTACCTTCCGAAGAAGGTGCGGTGCAACCGGACAAAAACTTTCAGATGCGTTTTGAAGTTTTAGAGAAGTCTAAGCGCAATGTTGAAGAAATAGTTAAGCAGTACAAAAAATGTAGCGAACTTTTGCTAGCAACTGACCCTGATCGTGAAGGAGAAGCAATTTCTTGGCATCTACTTGAGGCATTGAAAGAAAGAAAAGTATATAATCCTAAAGTTCCTACTAGACGGGTGGTGTTCAATGAAATTACCAAATCTGCAATCTTAAATGCAGTAGCGCATCCGAGAGATATCAACGATCATCTAGTTGAAGCGCAGCAAGCAAGACAAGCTTTGGATTATCTTGTAGGGTTCACGCTGTCTCCGGTATTGTGGCGCAAACTCCCAGGAAGCCGCTCAGCTGGAAGGGTGCAATCGGTTGCACTGCGCATAATATCTGAGCGCGAAGAGGAGATAGAGCAGTTCAAGTCCGAAGAATTTTGGACCATAGAAGGTGAATTTCAAACTGATAAGAACGAAAAAATAGCCGCTAAGTTAAGCCATTACAATGGTCAAAAGCTTGACAAGTTCTCAATTAATAATGCGATAGCTGCAAGTGATGCTGTGAAAAATCTTATAGGTTCGCAATATAGCATTAAGGGCGTTGAGAAAAAAGAACTCAAACGCCAACCGCCACCACCTTTCACAACCTCTACTATGTTACAAGAAGCCGCTAGAAAACTTGGTTTCACTGCTAAGAAAACATCCAAGCTAGCGCAAGATTTATATGAAGGGATAGAAGTTAATGGCAAGACCGGTGGTCTTATTACTTATATGAGGACTGACAGCGTAAGCGTTTCAAAGCAAGCATTAGCAGCGGCACGTACGGTAATAGCTTCCCGTTTTGGAGATAGGTATGTGCCTGATCAAACTCGCCATTACAAAAATAAAACAAAAAATGCCCAAGAAGCGCACGAGGCGATTCGCCCGACAGACATGAGTTTGCTGCCGGAAGATGTTAAGCACAGCTTAGGGCTAGACCATTATAAGCTATATTCATTAATTTGGCGCAGGATGATGGCCTCACAAATGAGTAATGCTATATTGGATTCCGTGGCAATTGATATTGCTACACCCGATGAAAAAAATATTTTTAGAGCAACCGGTAGCACCATAAAGTTTGATGGTTTTTTGACTCTTTACATTAAGGATAAAGCCCCTGAAGAAACAATTTTGCCGGCTGTTTCTGTAGGCGAGTCTGTTGCGGTTGATGAAATAGTGCCGGAGCAACACTTTACCGAGCCGCCACCTCGCTATACAGAAGCGAGTCTAGTAAAAAAACTTGAAGAATTAGGCATCGGCAGGCCTTCAACTTATCCATCAATTATAGCAGTTTTGCAGGATAGAGGCTATGTGCTGCTAGAACGCAAAAGATTTATTGCCGTTGCAAAGGGGCGGATTGTGAGTGCGTTCTTAACATCATTTTTTGAAAAATATGTAGAGTATGATTTTACCGCTAAACTTGAGAATCAGTTAGATGAAATCTCTCATGGCGAAGTTACATCCAATAAGGTATTGCAAGAATTTTGGAATCCATTCAAACAGCGCGTTGATGAAGTGCTTACAGTGAAAGGCTCTGAGATATTGGAGAAAATGGAGGAGAAATTATTAGCATACCTCTATAAAAATAAAGACCATAAATGTACAGAGTGCAACGTTGGGGAAATGAAGCTTAAGAATGGCCGATTTGGTCCATTTTTAGGATGCTCTAATTATCCTGATTGCAAACATATTGAAAAAATTCCCGACATCACAACTGCTGAAAATGCTGCAGATGAAGCAGTATCCACTTCTGGGTTACAGCTCCCCCACCTGATAGGTGAAGATGAAATGGGGCGCGTTTATACGATTAAACGTGGTCCTTATGGGGTTTATATAGAATCTATAAAGGATAAAGATATTAAAAGATCTAGTCTTCCAAAAGACAAAAGCTTAGTAAGCGTAGATTTAGATTATGCTAAGACACTAACATCTATGCCAAGGATGGTTGGAGAATCTGCTGAGTTTGGCCCGGTGAAGGTTGGCTTCGGACGATTTGGCCCATATCTTGAGTTCCAAGGCAAATATATTTCAATTAGGGGCTTGGACCCCATTTCAGTAGAGTTGAGTGATTTAGAGCCAATAATCAGAGAAAAAGGCGATAAGGCAAAGGCTCCAAGGCCAAAAGCAGTTAAAGCCACCAAAGCAAAAACTCCAAAGAAAACCTCTAAAAAGACTACTAAGAGCAAGAGTAAATAATGCCGATTATAAAATCTTTTAAAGGTAAGCACCCTAAAATAGCGGATGATGCATTCATAGCAGATGATGTTGTGATTATAGGAGATGTTGAAATTGGCCCTAAAGCTAGCATTTGGTATGGATGTGTAATTAGAGGAGATGTAAACTCCATAAAAATTGGTGCGGGAACCAATATTCAGGATGGCTCAATAATACATGTAAGTAGATATAATGGGCCAACAGTAATAGGTAATGGCGTGACAGTTGGGCATAAAGTTATAATGCATGCTTGCACCTTGGAAGACTACTCTTTTGTGGGCATGGGCTCAATTCTTTTAGATGGCTCAAAAATAGAAAAACATGGGATGCTTGCAGCGGGCGCTATGCTTACCCCTAATAAAGTAATACCCTCGGGTCAATTATGGGCTGGATCACCAGCTAAAATACTTAGAGAAATGCGAGCTGATGAAATAGAATATATATACACCTCAGAACGCAATTACATTATACTTGGGGAAGAACACAAAGAGCTGTAGCATGGCTAGAAAATATTCCAAGCGAGACGAGTATATTAATTCTCTATTCGCGCACGAGGATGAGCTGCTCCAAGATATAACTAGCACCCAGATAGATTCCGAATTCAATATGCAAATTAGCCCGTATGAAGGCAAAATCATTTATTTGCTACTAAAAATGATTGGGGCAAAAAATGTTATTGAGATCGGTATGCTGGCTGGATATTCCGCAACTTGGATAGCGCACGCCTTGCCACATGATGGGAAGCTTTACTCCTTTGAACGAACAATGCATGCAGTAGAAAAGTATAAAAGGAAAATCGCAGGTAGTGCAATAGCGCAACGCATAGAGTTCATTGTAGGAGATGCACGCGAGAAATTAGCTGAATTTAATACCCCGGTAGACGCTGTATTTATAGACGCTGACAAGGCTTCTTATTCTCAATACTTTCAGGAAGCCAAGCGCCTTCTCAAACCGGGAGGGCTGGTTATTGCAGATAATGTATTTTTATTTGGCCATACTTATGAAGAGCCATCACGTCAAGCGAAAAACGTTGCGATTCAGTCTATTAAAGCATTCAACCAATTAGTTGCGCAAGATCCAGCTTTTGAATCCGTTATATTGCCAACATCAGAAGGCTTGTTAATAGCACGAAAAATCTAACTTTTGCGGAATAATAACAAATAAATTAAGCATAAATAACAAAAAATTAATAATAAGCTCCTTCTTAATTCAAGCGCAACTCATTATAATGCGTTTTTTAATAAAGATAGGATTGCGATGAAAAGAGCGAGAAGCGAAGAGCAAACGCCAAATAGGGCATCAAAAAAAGTGCGCCAAGATTCACCGATTGTAGTGTGTAGTGATGCTTATGATCCTTTTGGTGATGAGATGTTGATTAAAGTACTCAGTGGCCCAACTTATAATATAAGAATTTTAGACCTATCATACGCTTCGCTCACCGACAAAGGTGCAGCAATTGTTGCGAAATTTTTGCAAGATAACCATAAAATTAGTTTAATAAATCTTATTGGAAACCAAATTGAGGAAGATGGTTATGCTGCAATAGCTAAAGCCTTAAATTCAACTACTTCTCTTGGATGCCTATACCTAAATAATCCGAGTCTTGAAATTGTCAATGCGGATTTTGAAATTGGAGCATCAGAGCTTCTATTATTGGAGGAAGCGGTTATAAATTGCGAAAACATAGTTTATACTCTTTACAGAAATCAAAGTTCTCAAGTAGCCAAAATCCTTGCGAATAGAGCTGGCTTAGCAAATGCTGCGGTCTCTGAGTGGGCAAAATATCACAACTCCCAAAAATTGAATGAATTGCCATACCATTTATTAAGAACATTAAATTTATATAGAGGCGCAATATTAACAAAAATATTAATATCCAATTACAAGCTTGATATACAAGAAGCTTTAGTGCATCATGATTCTTTTGTGAGCCAATGGGCAATAACCGCTAATAGCCAAGATGTCTTGCGTCATTATGGTATTGTGAAAAATATTGAAAGCGCACATTTGCCAGCCGAGATATGGAGCTCAATTTATTCTTATGTATCTGTAACAGATATAAAATTTGAGAAATCTTCACAAAATTCAGATCTTATCTCTAATTCTGATACGGAATCAGAGGAGACAAAAGGCAGCCCACGTGCGCAAATAATGGCGGAAGGAGATTTGTCTCTTAGCTACTAATCTCAAAATCATAAAGGCTGATACACGACATCAGAACGACCGCACTATAGATAAACCCTCATAAAAGGGATACTCTAATGCTGCGCCTTTTCAATAAATTTTCACCTATTTTGCCTTTGAAATATATCTATATTCCATGCGCAAAATAGGCAAAAATTTATGAGAAAATTCTTGATGTCCATACCCATTTTATAAGAGTTTAGCTATAAAAAGTTTGATCATATCTAAATTATGAATGAGGCATTGTCAAAGAATAGTTAAATATGAGTTTTGGTATTGTTAAAAGAAGCCCACTTGGCAACCAGAGAGCGAAATTTAAAAATCAGATTTTTATATCCTATGACCTCTTCAAAAGATTATTTTAACCCGAGTCATGGATAATACTAAAGCCCTTTTTCCCCTTCGCATTTACCCAAAATTATTCACCTTTGTCTCAATGATTTTTGGGATTTAGTATAAGGCACTGCAAAACAATGTCTGAGCAGCTGAAATATATCCAAGCCGTTATAAAATGACTATGAAAATCAAGGATTTTTCCATAAATTTTCGCCTATTTTCCAGATGGAATATTGATATATTTCAAGGGCAAATAGGTGAAAATTTATTAAAAAGACGAAGCATGAGGATGGTCATTTTATAACGGCCTGGCTATATACCGAACACCACTGTGAGAAGCATCTTTGCGACGTGGCAGCCCAGAAAAAATAAGGAAAAAGAATGGATTACTTCAGTCGTTACACTCCTTCGCAAAGACGCTGTTTATTGCCTACTTTTGTATTACATGCTCTTGTCATAGATCTTTATCCATTATTCGCGTTATTTTAGTTTCTTTATTTCATCTTCAGATAGCCCTGTAAGATCTGCAATCATTTTAATATCTACACCTTTAGATAACATCCTTTGCGCCATCTCAGCTCTACCTTCAGCCATGCCCTCAGCTCTGCCTTCAGCTCTGCCCTCAGCTCTGCCCTCAGCTCTGCCTTTAGCCATGCCCTCAGCTCTGCCTTTAGCAATACCCTCAGCTCTGCCTTCAGCGATAGCTTCTTTGCGCACATAAGACTCTCTGGCTTTTGCGTCCCACGCTACTTTTTCAAATTCATCATATATTTGTAGCTCTTCTTCCGACCAATTGTGCGCCTCTAATATGTCGTACGCCTTTTTTATCACTTCATCGCTGTTTTCTATTAGTTTGCGTATGTTATCTGGTTCATCAGCATGTTTAAAGAAGTAGCACCATTTTTCTTCCATTGTGCTTAATTCTTCTATCTTTTCCTTTTTAAACTTTGGTAGCTCTATAAAAGTAAAATATAGATCTTTCAGGTCGTGCTCACCGCTTTCTTTATCCAGGATTATATGGTCTGATTTATATCCAGGTTTGTCTGGAAACATCAGAAAATCGGTTATCGCTAAGAATATGACCTCCTTCAAATTTGAATAATCACCGCCGCTTTCTGCTTGGTTGCTATAAACCTTGGAAGCATAATATTGCGCCCTTTTTTCAAAGCCTCCAACTTTTGCAACTTGCATTTCTACTATGTACTGCGCACCCGCCATATCTTTGCATAAAACATCCACTATGCTTTGCTTTTTAGATGATATCTCGGGCTGTAAAGAAGTGTTTAAAAAACTGACATCTTTTATCTCTTCTTGCCCCCTTTTTCCTAGTAACTCATTAAGAAAAGGAATCAGCACGTCTCTGTTCTTTTCTGTGCCAAATATCTTTTTAAAAGCTAGATCATTTCTGGGATTTAAATATCTTGTTATAGGCATTTTTGTACTCGTTTCTAATATACCTATACTACCATAATCCCTTTGAGAAATCATCAAATAATACTATTTACTTTGGGAGCATGTGTAAATAATAGACATCCTTCAAAATCCGCTTATCTGAATTTTTAATGCGGCTGCCCTGTACACGACATAAAATCCAGCTTTTGAACGTTGACAGCAGTACAGCAACTGTTACTATAGAGAATATATAGATTTGAGAATTTTTATGACTTTCTATGCTTGTAGTCCACTAGCGAGCAAAGGCAGGCTTTTTTCTGAGGATGAGGACCCAAGCGAGATTTTCTTGAAAGACTGCGAAAAAATAATTCACTCCTCCGCATTCAGGCGCCTAGAATATAAAACTCAGGTTTTCGTCAATCATGTGGGAGATCACTATCGCACCAGGTTAACTCATAGTATAGAAGTTGCTCAAATAGCTCGCACTATAGCACACCGGTTGAAGCTTAATGAGGACTTAGCTGCAGCAGTTGCTTTGTCCCATGATATTGGTCATCCACCATTTGGCCATGCTGGAGAAGAAGCTTTAAATATTGCAGCTAAAGACTATGGTGGATTTGATCATAACGCGCACACAATAAAAATTTTAGTAAAGTTGGAGCAAAAGTATATAGGCTTTGATGGATTAAACCTTAGCATTGAAGCTTTAGAAGGCATTGCCAAACATAACGGGCCATTGGTAGCAGATAAAAACTCAAAGTCTTATCTAATGCTTGCGGATCTTTTAAATAATTTAGGCATAAACTTCCATACTCAGCCCTCATTAGAGGCGCAATGCGCAGCGTTGTCTGATGATATAGCCTATATAAACCATGATATAGACGATGGCTTAAGGGCGAATATGTTTAAGTTGGAAGAGATGCAAGAGCTGCCAATTGTATCTGAAATTTTAAAAGAGCTTACAAAGCAAAGTAGTGATAAAGACAAAATAAAACACGAGCTTATTAAAAAGCTCAGTGAGTTCATGATGAATGACTTAGTCATCCAAACGCTTGATAATTTAAAGTTAACCAACATAAAAAATTACCAAGAAGTAATTTCTACAAGTTTGCCAATAGTTACTTTTTCACAAAGTATAAATGCTGCCAAAGATAAAATAAAAGACTTTTTAATGGAAAGAGTTTATCGTAATTATAGAGTAAACCGAATGACAGCTAAAACTAAGGTTTTGATTATGCAGCTTTTTGAACATTATATAAATAATCCAAATTGCCTACCGACTGAGTGGTATGGACGCATACATGATTCATCCAAAAAAAATGAAATCGCTCCTTATGTAATAGACTATATCGCAGGTATGACAGATAGATTTGCGATAAAAGAATATTCAAGTCTTTTTGATCCTACTTTATTTTGAGGAAACATATGTATAAATATAACAACGCTTTTTGCAAATCCTCTAGAATTGATGAGCATGGAAAGGCTCTTGAAAACAAAGTTGCAAAAGTCTTTAGCTTTTTAGAAACCACCAATTCGCAAACGCCATTTTACAAAGTAATCCATAAACATAATCTAGAGCCTGCGGCCTTAGCATGCAAAGAGATGGTTAAAACGATACAAGAAAATTTTGACGTATACGTTTATATTGGCATGGGGGGAGCTATACTCAATCCAAAGATGATGGCTTCTTTGCATCACAAAAATGACGGCAAAGAAATTTATTTCATCAATACTACAGACCCCACCTATTTTATGGAAATTAGGAGGCAATTAGATTTGGCCAAAACAGCATTTATAGTTACCAGTAATTCTGGCGAGACTTCCGAAACTATAAGTATGTTAGGCGCCTTTGTTAATGAATTCAAAAAGAGCGGGCTGGAATATAAAAATAATTTCTTCTTCTGCACAAGCTTAACAGGAAACACGCTTCGTAAAATCGCTGAGAGTTTTGATGCGCCGGTGTTAGAATATAACTCTGGTATAGGTGGTAGGTTCTCTTGTTTTTCAAATTCTGCAATATTACCTGCTATGCTGATGGGATTGGATTTGGACGCCTTTAATGAGGGTGCTAATAAAGTAGCCGATGCATTTTGGAACAATAAACAAAAGTCCCTTCCCGCCATTGCTGCATTAGATATTTTAACCATCAAGAAACCTAATTTGGTCACCCTTTCTTATGATCATAACTTAAAAGCTTTTTTGGATTGGTATGCTCAGATCATATCGGAGTCCTTAGGGAAAAACTCTAATGGGTACAATCCAATGAATGGAGTAGCTCCGCAAGAGCAACATTCCACCATGCAACTTTATTTGGATGGCCCTGAGGACAAACTATATACCCTTATACACACTAAGGCCGCAGAAACAACCCGCAAAGCCATAGTCGATGCGGGCTTGGTACCAGGCGGGCATTTTTTGAATGCAAAATCTTTGGGCACTGTGCATAAAGCTATGTTTGATGCCACAACTAAAGCTCTAATAGATAAAGGCAGGCCAGTACGCACTATTGAATTAGATGAATTTAATGAAGAGAGCTTGGGATCCCTGATTATGCACTGTTCAATAGAAGTAATATTTTTAGGGTTATTACTTGAAATCGATCCCTTTGACCAACCAGGCGTTGAAGCAATAAAAATAGAGGCCAAGCGACTATTGTCTTCTTGATAAGAATTTTTCAAAAGTCAGCTAGAAAATAAAGGCGAAGTATTGGCACCTGTTAAACTTATGATATCAAAGCTACTGCTGAAATCTTCCTCTCCAAAGTATACCTGAGCGTGAGTTCCTGCTGCCTTCAAAAAGTTTTTTCCCAGATATAATTTATTGCGTAAATGCATACAATTGCTTTGCCCTATTTTTCTGGGATGGTTTATCATATCTCTGAAGTTTTTATACATAACGACAATTTCGTCAATTGTTGCAACAACCTGACTAAATTTTGCCATTTGCATTAAGCGACCCGCATCTTTTACATCTATCATGGGGATTACTCTAGGAGATACGCCCCCTTTTAACTCCAATTCTGTTTTCTCTAGAATTCTTCGCAACTCCTTAAGAGTTGATCCACCAAACATAGTAGCCAGCAAAACACCATTTTCATTCAAACTTTGCTTGTACGATGTCAGCGTTTTAATCAAATCATTTTCATGATGGAGAACTAAATTGGAAATGATCAAATCGTATTTATGTGCACAGTCAAATTCTTCATATGCCATTGGAGCGCTAGGGAAAAAATTAATAGCCCCTACTTTTGCAAAACTTCGTTTATGCACTTCCTTCAATAAATTAATTTCCTCTAAAATTATGTCAGAAGTATTACGGACTATTATATCACTTGAAAAACTCTCTGCATGACGCTTTAATTGCGCTTCATTAAAAGATTGGTCAAAAATAATGTTTGTCTCATGTTGCATTTGAAAAATAACTTACAAAAAATTGCTGGTAAACTGATGGATATATTATATCCATTGCAATGCATTTCCTGCAACCAAAAGGTTGATTCTGCCCATAGTTTCTGCCAAAAATGCTGGAGTAAGGTAGAGTTTATAGGAAAACCGTGTTGTGAGAAGTGCTCTATTCCTTTACCCGTGGATTATCTTGGAAGACGATGCTATAAGTGCGTTTCACACCCACCAAAGTTTGATGTTTGTATTTCTGTATTTCGATATGATGATTTCACCAAAAAATTAATTCATGACTTTAAATTTAATGACAAAACTGGATATGCAAAAAGTTTTGCGCATATGATGTATAACCAAAGTGGGCAGCTGCTGGAACAAGCAGATGTGGTAATTCCAGTACCTATGCATAAAACCAGGGTGCAGAGAAGAAAGTATAATCACGCAACTTTAATAGCCCGGAATATAAGTAAGCTCTCAGGTGTGAAACTAGAAGTTGACGCATTAATAAAATTAAGACCAAGCGTTAACCAAATGGGTCTAAATAGGTTAGAGAGAGCTCGTAATTTGCTAGGTGCTTTTTCGGTTAGCGACGATTCTTTGATTAGGAACAAATCAATAGTTTTGGTTGATGATGTGCTTACAACCGGTGCTACTGCAAGCGAATGCGCTAAGACTTTGAAGCAATTTGGGGCCAAGAAAATTATTGTGCTAACAGCTGCGAGAACTTACTAATACCATAGCTACATTAGTGAGCCTCTACCCAATTATTACCTACCTTAATTTCTGCAGTTAATGGCACACTTAAACTTACTGCTGCTTCCATGGTTTGCTTTATTATTCTTGATGCCTTTTCCACTTCAGCTTCGGGCACATCAAACAGTAGCTCATCATGTATTTGTAAAATCATATGTTTACGGATACTTTCCGGTAGCTCAGTCATAGCTTTTTTAATTATATCTGCGCTACTTGCTTGTAAAGGAGCATTTATAGCCGCTCGCTCTGCAAAGCTACGTACATTAAAATTACGATCCCCAATACCTTTAATTAAGCACTTGCGCCCAAAAATGCTTAAAACATAGCCATGTTTATGTGCAAATTCAGTGGTGGCATCCATATAAGCTTTAATCCCAGGATACTGCTTGAAGTATTGTTCTATATAAGTTTTAGCGCGATCTTTAGAAATGTCTAATCTATCTGCAAGCCCAAAAGCGCTAATACCATAAATTATACCAAAGTTAATTGTTTTAGCCTGCCTACGCATTGCAGAGTCCACCTCTTCAACCGGTACACCAAACATTTGGCTTGCAGTAATTGCATGAATATCTTGTCCTGCTTTAAATGCA
>JAJTHY010000067.1 GCA_021298045.1 Candidatus Jidaibacter sp. | reverse complement strand
TTGTAATTAAGCATCGTAATCCTATAATAAATAGGCGAGGACGCGCAAATTATACCATTTCCGGTAAATATACTTCGCAGATGCGTGAAGAAATTTGATTTTGTGGGAAGGTTAGAAGGTGCAGTAATATTTTATATATTTCAAAGGCAAAATAGGTGAAAATTTATTGAAAAGGCTCAGCATTAGTGTATCCATTTTATAAGGGTTTAGCCATATATAGCGACAACGTCAATTTTTCAAGTTAATGGAGTATGCTTAAAAATCTTCAATGGAGATATTAGTAATGAAATTTTGGCTCATTGGTGCATGGCTAGTAAATATTACATTTCCTTTTTGCTCACAGCGGGCGCGAATCATATTTAAAACAATTTCAGAAAAATTACCATCTAGATTAGCAAATGGTTCATCTAAAAACCATAAGGTAGAATTTGTAATAAGTAAGCGTGCAAGTGCTGCTCTTTTTTTGGTGCCCATAGAAAGCTCCGAGATTTTAACATCTAAATATTCTTCAAGCTTTAAGGTATAGATAGCAGCTTCCAATAAAAGCTCTGTATTATAAAGTTTAGCCCAGAAAATTAAATTATCCTCCACAGTTAAGCTTTCTTTCAATCCTAAATTATGCCCTATATATTCGCCCATTAATCTATATTCTTGAATATGTGGGTATATGTCTGTGTTGTTGTAAAAGATCTCATTTGGCTTGGTTATATCAAGTGCTATAATGTGTTTAAGTAAAGATGACTTTCCGCTTCCATTAGAACCATAAATGTTTAGGGCGCACCCAGCAAAAGCTGTAACTCCAAAATTCCTTACTATTTTAATTCCGTCTTTGATTATTGAGATATTATTGAATGTAAGCACAATCTACACTAAGAAATTTTCTTTTCATCTTTATACTTCTTGTAAAGCTGAGCATACTCTTTGCCATTTTCTAAAAGCTCTTTATGAGTACCAAACTCTTCAACTCTTCCATCTGAGATAACATAGATTAAATCCGCGTTTTCTATAGTAGAAAGCCTGTGCGCGATCACTATAGTGGTTCTACCTTTTTTCAAGTACTCTAAAGCCATTTGCACCTGCTTTTCAGAAATTGCATCAAGCGCAGAAGTGGCCTCATCCAAAAGCAATATAGGAGCATTTTTTAACATGGCTCTTGCGATCGCTATCCTTTGCCTCTGCCCACCAGAGAGCTTAACGCCTTGCTGCCCTATTTGGGTATCATATCCGTCTGGCAAGTCCACTATAAAGTCATGCGCAGCTGCGGCCATTGCAGCATCGATAATCTCCTCTTCGGTTGCCCCTAAGCGCCCGTAGCGAATATTTTCTTTAATGGTATCATCAAACAAGGTTACTTCTTGGCTTACAAGCCCAATAACTTCTCTCAAAGATTTGAGTCTAATTTTGCGAATGCTTTTATTATCGATAGAAATATCCCCATAGTCTGGGTCATATAGGCGTTGCAGCAAATTGAAGATAGTAGTTTTACCAGCGCCAGAGCTACCAACCAGAGCTATCGTTTTACCCTGCGGTATATTAATATTGATGCCGTCTAATATCTTCTTGCCAGATTTGTACGAGAAATAAACATTAGAAAATTTTATATTGTAGTTTTTAAAATTTGCCACAGGCAAGTTTGGTTTGTCAATTATCTCTGGCTTTTCGTCTAGCATCACAAATAATCGCTTAGATGCAGCCAGCCCTTCTTGTAAAGAGGTATTTAGGTTGGAGAGAGATTTAAGTGGCTTATACATCATAAGCATAGAAGCGATGAATGAGAAAAAAGCCCCTGGGCTTGTTGTTCCTGATATAACTTGTGATCCACCATAAACAATTATCAAAGCAACCGCGACTGCACCCAATGTCTCCATAATGGGGGACGATGCTGATTCTATTATTGCGGCTTTTTTATAAATTTCCAAAAAGCGATCTATTATTCTTTCTGCTCTAGAAATTTCATATTCTTCACGCGAGTAAGATTTTATTACCTTAGTGTTTTGAAAAGTTTCATCAAGACGCACCGTAAATCCAGACAATTCCTCTTGCATATTCCTCGCAACCTTTCTCATGCGCCTGCCAAGCTGCCTAAGTGGATAAATCGCAAGTGGAAATACAATAAGTGCAATTAATGTAAGGCTAAGGCTTTGATACATCATAACCCCGACTAGCCCTATGATGGTAAAAAAGTCAACTATCAGGCCACTGATGGTATCAGTTACGGTTTTGCGCATGGCGCTTATATCGTTAGTAAATCTGGATATGAGGTTTCCAGAAGGGTATTCGGTCAAAAATTTCATATCTGCATAAATTAAGTGGGAGTAAAGCCGCAGCTGAATTTCCGTAAGTATTTTTTGCCCAATAACCTTAAGTGTGGTGGTTTGGTAAAAAGTAGCAGCACACTTAATTAAGGCATTAATAATGACGGCTATGGGTATTAGGTACAGCATTTTGTGGTTTTGCTTTAGAAAAATATCGTCCAGCACCGGTTGCATAAGCCAAGCATTAACAGCTGTGGTAACCGAAACTATCAGCATACATAATATAGCAAATACGATAGGAGAAGCTTTAGAGCTTATATGCTCCGAAAATATTCTTGAGACAAGATAAAAGCTACTATCATACTTGCTAGTGGATTCATATCTAAATTCGCTCAACTTTTCCCCCATTCCTATTATGTATACTTGAGGTTAATCCATTAGATGCAAGCGTACAGCTTGGCTCCTTATAGCAGATCAATCAACTATCTTTTTCCAAATTTCTTTGAGCAAAGATTGATTAGCTTTTCTACGTTCTGCCATTTGAGATTCAAACTCATTTTCCGCGCGTAGCTCGCTCTCATCCGCTACTTCTAAGTGCGGCGGAACATCTTTATTTCTGTTAGGCTTTTTGCGATCATTAGAATATGGTTTTTTCCACTTTTTGCGAGATGGAGATGCTCCTTCATGATTATTCTCAACCGGAGTCATTGCCATTATTTCTTCTTCAAAAACTTCAGCGTTTTCAGTCTGCGCTGGCGATTCATGATGAGAGCGCTTAATTTTAAATTTATTATCACGTCTACCACGATTTTTGAAATCACGATTGCGATCTTTATTTCTTGGCCCCTCAACAATCTCTTCTTCCGGTTCTTCTATTTCTGCTTCCTGAGTTACTTGCTCAATTGTAGCATCGTCTATTTTCGAAAGGGCTTCTTTAGCTATCACATCTTTGCTGAAACGTTTCTTGTCAATAAAGAACCCATCACCTCCAGCACTTTCATCAATTGCATATAAAATTTTACCTTTAAATGCCGCATCAATTTTCAGAAGTTCAGACCTCCTATTATTGAAAAGATACGAAATTAATGCACTAGAAGCGGATATTGTAATTTCTGATACCTCTGCTGAAATTTCATTTTCTACTGCCCTAAGTATAGCAAGAGATGAAGCTTCAACCTGCCTGATTCTACCACGCCCTTGGCAGTGATCACAAACCTCGGTATTGCTTTCCATGAAGCTTTGCTTAATACGTTGGCGAGACATTTCAAGTAAACCAAAGTGGCTGATTGAGCTTACTTGAATTTTAGCTTTGTCACTTGCCAAAGCCTCTTTCAATTGCTTTTCCACCGCACGCTTGTGCCTACCCTCTTCCATATCAATGAAGTCGATAACTATCAAACCAGAAAGATCGCGCAGGCGAAGTTGACGAGCAATTTCTTTTGCTGCTTCTAGATTTGTTCTGTAAGCGGTATTTTCAACATTTCGTTCAGAAGTAGATCTACCGGAGTTCACGTCAATGGAAACCAAAGCTTCAGTTTGGTTAATAACTAAGTATGCTCCAGACCTAAGAGCAACCTGATGCCCATATAACTCCGCAACTTGCTTTTCAATACCAAATTTTGAAAATATTGGCACTTTTCCATTATGCTTACGCACTTTGCCTACATGCTTAGGCAACAAAAGTTGCATAAATTCTTTTGCTTCTTTAAATGCTTCATCACCTTGAATTAGAATTTCTTCTACATCTGTGTCGTACAAATCACGAATAGCTTTTTTAATAACACCACCCTCTTCATGAATAAAGGTAGGAGCATTTGACTTAATGGTGTGATCTCTAATATTATCCCAAAGTTTTTGCAAATATGTGCAATCACGCTTGATTTCAACTTTAGTTTTATGAGCTCCAGCAGTTCTAATTATTACTGCGCCACCACCACTTAAAGAAAGTGTCATTTCTTTTGCAATAGCTTTTAGCCTTTCACGATCTTGAGAATCCGATATTTTGCGTGATATGCCACCATGTTTTGTGGAATTTGGCATTAGCACACAATAACGTCCAGCTATGGAGATATAAGTAGTGAGGGCTGCACCTTTGTTACCTCGCTCTTCTTTCTCTACTTGAATCAATACAACTTGATCTTTCTTTATAACTTCTTGAATTTTATACCTTTTATAAAACTCAACACTGTCATTATGCTCATCTTCAGAAAACTCCACAGATGGAATATTCAAAGAAGTAACTTCTACATCTGTATTGTTTTCAGAATTTTCATCTAAAGATTGCTCAGCTTTGGATTTTGATTCGATATTGATATTTCTGGCTTCTCTAATTTCCTCTAAAAGCTTTTCGCGATCAGATACTGGAATTTGATAATAATCTGGGTGTATTTCTGAAAAGGGTAAAAACCCATGTTTATTTGAACCATATTCTACAAACGCAGCCTGTAGTGATGGCTCCACCCTGGTAATTTTAGCTAAGTGTATATTTCCTTTAGTCGATTTTTTCTTACTGCTTTGGTAATCAAGTTCATCTAAAATATTATCTTTTACCGTAGCTACTCTTATTTCGTCTGCATGTGCAGCATCAATTAACATCTTCCTTAACATGTTCATTCCTTATTTAAATTCCATTATTAACAAATACTTAGCCAAACTAAGGGCGATTTATCCGCCATTACCATCCACTTGCCGTGGCTTTTTGCTTTTTTTGATCTCGTGTCTATTTAATGCAAAAAGCTGGAGATAGTCAATCTTTTAAAGTGTGTTGCTGTTCGCTTACGAACAACAAATCTTATACAAGACCTCTTCGGAAATTCTACTTCTGCTGCCAATTGGCATTGTCGCTCCGGTACCGGAGATCCTTATGTATTAATACATTAAGGTCTTCCGTTCTTTGCATTCCACTACCAGAAGTGAGTTTTCAAAAAAAGGTCTACGAAAGAAATTCGTCAACGCACAAGATAATATACTACTTTCAACTGCAGAGCAAATCAAAACATTTACTAAAGATTGCCTATGCAGGGCGACCGCATTAAAATTCTGGTACTGTTGGGGGAATATAAGTTTTATAAATCTTATCGTCTTCGCGAGCGATAGCTAAGGCGATCCAGTTCTTTTTCCTTACTTTTTCTGGATTGCTTCGTCGCTAAAGCTCCT
>JAJTHY010000099.1 GCA_021298045.1 Candidatus Jidaibacter sp. | reverse complement strand
TCGCGGGTTAGCTCAAAATGCTGAGTATATGTTGATTAAGTTCGAAACCTCCGGGCGCAATTCTTCATCGTATGAGATCCCTACAATAGCATCGGTTGTAGCCTTTTTAATTTTCTGCACAATCAGATCCTTATCATCTGTCATATTAATTCTAGACATATCCGAAGGATCGGACTTACTCATTTTCTTTTTCCCGTCTCTCAAGCTCATAATACGCGCACTTTCCTTAGGGATAACTGCTTTAGGTTCTTTAAAATAATCAACATTAAATCTACGGTTAAACGCTCCAGCAATATCGCGGGTTAGCTCAACATGCTGAGTCTGGTCTTCACCAACAGGCACCTGTGTTGCATGGTAAAGCAATATGTCAGCAGCCATAAGCGTTGGGTAAGCGAGTAACCCAAGCCCTACATTTTCTACATTTTTTCCGGACTTATCTTTAAATTGAGTCATACGTTTAAGCCAGCCCAGCGGTGTGATGCAGGAAAAAATCCATCCCAATTCTGAATGTGCAGGTACAGCAGATTGAATAAATACTGTAGATTTTTTAGGGTCAATGCCACTAGCTAAATATAATGCCAAATTGCTAATAGAGGCTTCTTTTAAAGCCGATGGCTCTTGATTCATTGTAATTGCATGTAAATCTACTATGCAATAAATACACTCATTATTTTCTTGCATATGCACCCAATTTTTTATGGCACCTAGATAGTTGCCAACGGTAAGATGCCCAGATGGCTGAGCGCCAGAAAATATTACTTCCATAAATTACTTGAGCTAAGAATAAGTTTAAGCGAATATACTAGCAAAATATTCTATGTACAAGGCTTGTATGATTCAGAATTCTGATACCCATCCGCTTCCAATTTGGGATAGCAACTCATTAAGGGAAGCGCTTGATGCCAAAACTCCAGATGGCATTATATCCTACGGGGTTTCGATAGATTCTCGCACTGTAACCAAAGGCTCTATATTTGTTGCGCTTAAGGGAGAATCATATAATGGCAATTCCTTTGCAATAGATGCAATAAACAAAGGAGCAGCAGCGTGCATAATTGATGAGGAAATAGAGGAGTTACAAGATTATTCACATAAGCTTATTTTAGTTGATGATGCAGCGCAGGCGCTGGAAAAACTTGCTCATTATTCAAGAGCTAGAACTAAAGCGAAAATCATAGGCATAACCGGTAGTGTAGGCAAAACTACTACCAAAGAGTTGTTGAAGGCAGCGCTGGATCTGCAAGGCGAAGTACATGCATCTATTGGCAATTTGAATAATCATCTCGGCTTGCCTTTATCACTTGCCAATATGCCAATAGAAACTGAATATGGCATCTTTGAATTAGGAATGAATCATGCTGGCGAAATTTTAAAGCTCACTAATATTGCAAAGCCAGATGTCGCAATTATAACTACCATAGAAGCGGTTCATCTTGAATTCTTCTCATCGGTATCTGCGATTGCAGAAGCAAAAGCGGAAATATTTAGGGGGGTGGGTAAGGAAGGAATTGCCATAATTAATAACGATAACCCATATCATTTAATTCTTGAGGATTCTGCGAAAGCATTAAATCTTCATGTTATGAAATTCGGCACAACGGCAGAATCCGATTACATTTTAGAAAGGTATTCTCCAAAAAACAGTGGCGCAGAAATTATAGCAGATTTGCGTGGTAAAGTTATTGAATATTTTTTACCTATCTCTGGCCGCCATCATGCCATAAATAGCCTCGCAGTACTGGCTGCGGTGGATGCTGTAGGAGCAGATGTAGAATTTGCTGCTCGAAAAGGATTTTCAAATTTTGCAGCACAGAAACGGCGTGGACAAATTACCCACATTTCATCTTTAGATATAACGGTGGTAGATGATTGTTACAATGCAAGTCCGGCTTCGGTCACGTCAGCGCTAGACAACTTAAGCGCTTCATGGCCAGAAAGTAGATTACTTGTTGTGTTAGGAGATATGAAAGAACTGGGGGTATTAGCTGAACAGTTTCATGTGAATTTAAAAGAAAGCATTATAAGAAATAAAATTAGCAAAGTGTTTTGTGTGGGAGAATTAATGGAAAAATTATTTACCGTACTTTCTCCTATAAATCAAGGCTGCTCGACTCATAATTCAGAGATAATGGCAAAAGAAATATTAAATCACATTAAGCCTAAAGACGTTATACTGGTTAAGGGGTCTAGGTCAATGCAAATGGAAAAGGTAGTTGATGCCCTCATCACAGCTTAACACCATACAAGAAATTGAAGCTCTACGCGCAGAAATTGCAAAGCACGATAGGCTTTATCATGAACTAGATAAACCTTTAATTAGCGATGCTGAATACGACGCTTTAAAAAAGCACCTCGAAGCATTGGAGAGGGCGCATCCCGAGTTTGCAACCGCTTCCAGCCCTAGCGCTAAAGTTGGTGGAAAACCATCTAGCAAATTTGGTAAAGTCCAGCACAGCACTCCAATGCTTTCACTTGCCAATGCATTTTCCTCTCAGGACGTGCAGGACTTCCTAGAGCGGGTACAGAAATTTTTAAATTTACCTACCTCTGCGATAGAATTAATTGCTGAGCCTAAAATCGATGGTTTATCTTTCTCAGCGATATTTGAGGGCGGCAAGCTAAAGGTAGCAGCTACTAGAGGAGATGGTGAATTCGGGGAAGATATAACTGCTAATGCGCTTACCATACAAACTCTGCCAAAAGAGGTTTCGTACATTAAACATTTTGAGGTTAGGGGGGAAATATACATAGATAAAGCTGACTTTCTAGCACTTAATGAATCACGAAAAGCACTTGAAGAGGAGCAATTTGCTAACCCACGCAATGCAGCTGCTGGATCTCTTAGGCAGTTAGATCCTAAAGTTACTGCATCAAGACCACTGAAATATTTTGTCTGGGGCGGGAGCATAGAAGGAGCCTCTTCTCAGTGGGAGCTTTTGAGTAAGCTTAAAAGTTTAGGATTCACTGTGAATGAAAAAATTAAATTGGCCCAAAACAGTGAAGACTTGGACGAATATTATTCCCAACTTTCTCAGGAAAGAGGAGATTTAGAATACGATATTGATGGCATAGTGTATAAAGTAAATAGCTTTGCTCTACAGCAGCGATTAGGCGCCCTAAGCAGGTCACCTCGTTGGGCGATTGCTCATAAATTTCCTGCTGCCTCCGCCTTTACAAAAGTGTTGGGTATCACAGTGCAGGTAGGCAGAACCGGTGCTCTTACACCGGTTGCAGAGCTTGAGCCTGTGGGCATTGGCGGAGTGATAGTCCAGCGTGCTACATTGCATAACGAAGAAGATATTGAGCGCAAAGATGTCAGAGTTGGAGACTTGGTAGAGGTTGAAAGGGCAGGAGATGTAATACCCAGAGTGGTTCGAGTTGAGCTCTCTAAGCGTCCAGAAAACACTACTGTGTTTACCATGCCTGATAATTGCCCTATATGTGGCAGCCCTGCCCCTAAAGAAGAGGGTAATGTTATAAGAAGGTGTTCTGGTGGAATAAGATGCGAAGCTCAAATTATCGAATGCTTAAAACATTTCGTGAGCAGAAACGCCTTAAATATAGATGGCCTTGGAGAAAAGCAGATAGAAGAATTTTACCGCAAAGGGTTAATTAAAACACATGATGATATTTTTAAATTAGGCCAATTTGCAACCTCTATCCAAAATTGGGATGGTTGGGGTGTGCAATCTGTGCAAAATTTACTCAATGCAATTGATAAGGCCAAGAATGTTGATTTAGATAAATTTATTTATGCTTTGGGCATTCGATTTGTGGGCGAAGCTACGGCGAAAATTTTAGCTAAGAATTTCCTAAGTGTAGAATCTTTAATTGCAGGGTGCTCAGATGTAATGTACTTAAGCTCTTTAGATGGTATTGGGGCAAAAATCGCAACCCATATAGTTGAATTTTTTGGTAATGCGCAAAATATCAAGTTGCTTAAAAGATTATCTTCTCACCTAAATATTAAGGATTTTGAAGTGCAAAACGTTAATTCAGAGATCTCTGGTAAAACCTTAGTTTTCACAGGTAGCTTATCTGCTATGTCCCGCCAGGAGGCTAAAAGCATTGCAGAAAGGCTAGGAGCTAAGGTGTCAAGTTCTGTGTCTGCAAAAACAGATTTCTTGGTTTGTGGAGATGATGCTGGATCTAAGCTGAAACAAGCACGTAGCCTAGGGATTAAGGTATTAACAGAAAAAGAATGGCAAAGGCTTATTAACATTTAATAACAAAAGAGTTGGACTTAATTGATTCTAACTGGTAAAAATTTTACATGATTAGAAATTTTGTTTTAATATGTCAAATACCAGCAATAAAAGTGATGCAACAAGCTCTTCAGATGAAGGCATTGATCAAATTTTGAGTGATATAAAGCATGCTATAACCAATCCTTCCTCGCAGGAAAGTGTCTTAGTTTTAACTGAACAAGTTGAAGAAGGCTTGAATTCTAATACTGATAATGATTCAACTATGGAAAATTGCCCACCCGCAGAAGAAAAATTTCAGCAACCAGTTATGCATCAAGATCAAGACATCTTAAAGCAGCTAGACGAAGATGTGGCAAAATCTGAAGTTAAACAGGGTTTTACCCAAGATGAAGGCCTTGAACAAATGGCAGCTTCCCCTCTTATAAAAGAAGAAGTTGCAGCTGCGACAAAAAATGCTATTTCAGAAATGTTACGGGGCGCTCACTCACAAGAATTTAAGTCTCCTAATAACTCAATACTCGCATCTAAAACCCTAGAGGATGTAGTTATTTCTCTACTTAAAACTGAACTACAAATATGGCTTAATGAGAATTTGGAAGGAATGGTTAAATCCATCGTGGAGAATGAGATAAAACAAATAATACCAAAATGATTTTCTTATGAAACAGTTAGCCTTCGTTATTGCTATCTTCTCCTTAAGCAATTTTTGCTTTGCAGTTGAACCCCCAAGGGGGTGGGATGATTTAGGAGATTTGAATCAAGATGTTTTTCAACAAGATTCAATAGATAAAGCTCAAATAGAAAATCACCCACTTAATCAAACCTCCGCCCCTAACAAATCAAAAGCCCAAAACCTTAACATAAAGCCAGTTACGCTGCATGGAGGCGATAACATAGAAGGTTCTAGCCAAACACTTAAAGAGATTTTACCAGAGCAAATTAAACTTAAGGAAAAAAATAACCAAATAAAGCAACTTAAAGTTCGCAAAACTTACGATTATAGAAGCAAGCCACCAGCTCCATTTTTTAGAAAAGAAAAGTTTGACAAAAACAATGCTCACCTTCCCGGAGTGTTTTACCAATCAGATTATTCAAGGCTTTTACTACTTGCTGCAAATAAGGGCGATATTGGCGCTACCTCTAATTTGTTAAGCAGAGGTGCGAGCATTAATAGCCAGATCAAAGACTCAGGATTCACAGCCTTAATGATTGCGGTTGAAAACAAATTTGGTAACTTGACCCAATATCTAACGCTGCGTGGGGCGGATTTGAACATGATTGATAATAATGGCAGGACAGCACTTCATTTAGCTGCGCGGGCACAAGATTATGCTGCTGTTAATTTTTTATTAGATAATGGCGCTGACATGTATGCAATAGACATTGAAGGTAAAGCGGCATTAGAATACCTACCTGAGGATAAAAGGGTAGCCATCATAGTCAACCGCCTTACATCACAAAAAGAATTTGATAGAGCTTTGTTGGATTTTAGTGCTTCTGGCTCGTACCTAGGGGCCTCATTAATTCTAAATAGAGGTGCAAATATTAATGCATTTGATGCAGGTGGCAATACGCCTTTAATACTTGCTACGTGGTCAGGCAATAAGAACCTTATATTATTGTTATTAGCACATGGCGCGAATCCTATAATTCATAACAAATACGGTATGGGCGCCATGGAATACGCAATTAGTCGTAATGATTTAGAAATGGCTCAAATTTTGGATACCTACATAATAAAAAAAGAGCTTGAAACTGGTGTGCATTATCCTAGAGAAACTGTATTAATCCAGCAATCGCAGCAAAAAAGTACAGACTCTGAATTTGCAGATACTCTCTCTCGTGCATGGGGTGAATTTATGGAGGCTTTAACTTCAGGTAATACTTGTGAAGACGCTGAAGAGATGGATAGCTAAAACGCTATATAGCTAATCCCTTATAAAATGGATACGCTAATGCTGCGCCTTTTCAATAAATTTTCACCTATTTTGACTTTGAAATATATCTATATTCCATGCGTAAAATAGGCAAAAATTTATGAGAAAATTCTTGATTTTCGTACCCATTTTATAAGGGATTAGCTATAAAATCTTCCATGCAGTAAGATTTGCCAGGCTTCTTGCCTAGTAACCATCTAGCCACAGATAGTGCACCATAGGCGAACTGCCCTCTATTTAAAGCTTGATGAGAAATAGTTATCACATCTGTACTGCCTGCAAAAATAACTTGATGTTCACCAATTATAGCGCCACCACGTATTGAAGCAAACCCAATCTCGCCTTTTTCCCTAAGATGATTCCTATCTGTGGATATTGAAGGGGGCAACTCAAAGCCTCTAGTTTCTGCAATTAGTTGCGCTAACATTTTAGCAGTACCTGATGGTGCATCAGCCTTTTTGTTATGATGCTTTTCTAAAATTTCAACGTCATAATCAGCAGCAAGTATATTGCTAGCCTGCTTTAAAATTTGGGCAAATTTTGCAACACCAATAGACATGTTGTAGGAAACAAAAAGTGGAGTTTGTTCAGCAAGCTTTTTAAGCTCAATTTCTTGATCCAAAGTAAAGCCAGTAGTGCCGCACACAAAAGGTTTTTTGTATTCAGCGCAAATTTTTGCGAATTCAATTGCGGAAGTTGGAATGCTAAAGTCGATTACAACATCTGCCTTATCTATATAATCTTCTAAACGCTGCGATATTTGAAAATTTGAGGGTAAATTGACTTGCTCACTTGTGCAAATGCCAGCAATTATTTGCAAATCCTCAAACCCTTCCGTACCAACAAGCTTTACTATCTCTTGCCCCATGCGGCCAAAGCAGCCTGTAACAATTACCTTAATCACTCAAAGCCTAGGCGTTTAAAGGCCTCCTCCGGAGTGGCAACCATTCTATAAGTTTCAAACACAATGGAATCCACAAATTTTTCATTCACCATGCTTTCACATAGCTCTCCAAGCTTATTCCAATATCCATCTGTATTAACGATGATGATGGGCTTATTATGGCCGCCAAGAATCTTAAGGGTTATTATTTCAAATAGCTCATCCAAAGTTCCCACACCACCAGGTAAAATTACAAATGCATCCGCATTTGTTATCATAACATCCTTTCTAACCGACATGTTGTCTACAATTATTGCAGTAGTTATCTTTTCACTAAATGGCTCCTTATCATTTAATATACTAGGATAAATACCAATAACCTTGCCACCATTATCTACTGTGGCATCCGATACTCTGGCCATAAGTCCTGCATTACTACCCCCATAGATCAGAGTTAATCCATGTCGTGCAATTAATTCACCGCAGCGTGTAGCGACGGCTTTATATTTTGGATCCACTATCTCATGAGCACCACAGAACACTGCTATATTTTTCATATTACTCCTTAAAAGTTTGTCTTTGATATTTACACTATGCTCGTATATATTAAATGGCAAAAACATTCAACCTTTTCCCGGATTACAAATGCTTAAAGATTTATTACAATATTTACCGCCCATACATAAAGAGGGATTTTTATTTATTGCCATCTTCTTCATTGTATCAATTGGATTGTTTCTCATATCCGATTCTTTGGGTTGGATTGGAATAATCTTAACCATTTGGTGTGTTTGCTTTTTTCGTGATCCACATCGTATAGTTCCTTTGGTTCAAGAGGCTGTAGTTAGCCCTGCTGATGGTCGTGTAGATAACATAACAAAAGTAAAGCCTCCTAAAGAATTAGAGATGGGGGAAGAGGAGCTAACAAGGGTAAGTATCTTTTTAAGTGTATTTGATGTGCACGTTAACAGAATCCCCATATCTGGTAACATAAAGAAACTTTATTACCACCCAGGTAAATTTATAAGCGCCACGCTCGATAAAGCCAGTGACCTTAACGAACGCCAAAGCGTCCTTATAGAAACCGACAACGGTAAGCATATTGCAGTTGTGCAAATCGCCGGGCTTATTGCTCGTCGGATTGTGTGCGATCTTGATGAAAACCAATCAGTTAAATCTGGAGAGAGATTTGGTATAATCCGTTTTGGAAGCAGAGTAGATGTATTCTTGCCTAAAGATATTGAGCCCAAGGTTGTTGTGGGACAGTACATGATAGGTGGAGAAACAATTATAGCGGAACTAACTGGTAAGCAGCATAAAGTTAATGGAGAGTTAAGGTAATGAGTGCTCCGCATCTATCTAAGATCCCTGTATCAAAGTTACTTCCGAGCTTTATAACCTTGTTAGGGCTATGTCTTGGCATAACCTCCATACGTTATGCTTTTGATGCAAAATGGAATATTGCAGCTGCATTGATTTTGATTTCAGCGGTACTTGATGCTTTAGATGGAAGGGTAGCAAGACTTTTAGATGCTTCTAGTAAATTTGGGGCGGAGTTAGACTCGTTATCAGATATAGTTAGTTTTGGAGTTGCACCAGCACTTACCATGTATTTATGGTCTTTAAATGAAATCCCTTATAAAGGGGCGGGGTGGACGGTAGTGTTGTTTTTCGTTGCATGCTCGGCAATTCGTCTAGCCAGGTTCAACTCTAATTTAGATAACCCTGAATCTCCTAAAAAGTTAAAGGGAGATTTTTTCACCGGAGTTCCTATAACGGCTGGGGGTGTGCTTGCACTATTACCTATGATGCTTACATTTGATTTTATTGATAACATTTTCTCATACTGGTTTATAGCAATTTATATGTGCATAATTGGACTTTTAATGGTGAGCCGCGTTCCCACTTTCGCTTTGAAATCTGCTAAGATATCAAAAGAGTATGTGTCTATTATACTGGTACTTGCAGCACCTATTATGGCGGGAATGATACTGGAGCCTTGGTTTGTATTTCCGATATTCGCAATACTTTATTTGATCTCTATACCATTTAGTATATGGAATCACAAAAAACAAAGCTTATGAATATTCTGTTATCTTTAGGCAAATTGCTTATAATGCTTATGCCGGTTTTCTTTGCGCTTGGTACTGCGGCAATAGATATTATATTATCATTGTTGGTAGCTGTTTACTGTTACATTATTATAGCTCAAAAGGATTTTAAAAGTCTTAAGCAGCCCTGGTTCTTAGCCTTTGTTTCTTTGTGGCTGTGGTTGATTATTGATAGTTTCTTTACACACAATATTTGGACTTCTCTGCGTGCTGCCTTACCAATGCTGCGCTTCCCGTTGCTTGCTCTCGCGGTTGCCTATTTCATGAGTTATCCAATAGTGAAAGATGCCTTCTTCAAGGCTTCGGCGCTAGTATTAATATTTTTAGCTGCAAATTCTTTCTTTCAAATAATTATGGGGTATGATTTTTTCAATAATGCATTAGTGCAGCACGATTCTTTCTTTAGAGTCACCACTCCAACTGGCAAACAACGCATTGGCTTTGCTTGCGCTTTCATTTTAGTTCCTCTAGTTGGCCATTTATTAGATGTAGTTACAAAGAAACAAAAATCTAAATATCTAATCATGAGTGGAGTGATTTTAGGCTTGCTAACCATCATAGTTTCTGGCGAAAGAATGCCAATTGCTATTGCAATTTTTTCTATAGTTGTTGCCTCTATTACAATTCCAATATTTCGGAAAAAAGCAATAATAGTATTTTCATTAGTATCTCTAATTACCTCATTTTTCATATTCAGTAATTCCCAACTTAGATATAGGCTAGTTGAAACTACTAGCGACCAACTTAAACATTTCAGCCAGGATGCATATGGAGTTATATATAAAACCAGCTTTGCGATGTTTTTGGAAAATAAAATAATGGGAATAGGGACAAATCAGTTTAATACAGCTTGTCCAAGTTTTATTGAGCGTTCACCAGAATATCTAAAGTGTAGCTCAATGACTAACCCTTTATACTGCTTCCGCTGCGCAACACACCCTCACAATTATTATTTGCAGATACTTACGGAGAATGGCCTGATTGGCATCTCTCTTTTCTTAATTGCAATAGCGTTATTAGCTAGGCAGCTGCTTTCTCAGCCAATATTCGCGTATTCCAGTTGGTTTGCGGGCATGCTTGTGCTGACTAAATTCATACCGATTGTTCCTTCAGCAAACTTCTATATTGCATGGTCATCTGGCCCCCTTTGGGTACTGCTAGGGCTAGCGCTGTATGCCAAGCAAAATAAGCTAGAGCAAAAAGCTTACTCAAAAAAAACTTGAATAGCACCAACATGCAGCTAAACTTGAGTGAGGATATTCTTGGTTTTTGATGGTATTTCTATATATAATTGCTGTACTAATTTTCGGTTGCTACTGTTATGCAAGGTATAAACATTTTGCAATCATAAAAACTATTGGCACCTTAGCAAATAAGGCTGAGTTTATACCTGTGCTTGCTGCAGGTCATAAGTTAAAGTCTTTTACTATTGAGAAAACTGAATTAATATATGCTTCTCATACAATCAGCATAGACTTCTTCTCGTACTGTATAGCGTTACTTCTTGGGTTTTTGGGGCTCAATAACTCTACTGTTTATAGTCTCTACACCAATTATGCAAAAATCTTATGTTATGGGAAACTAAGATCGCAAGCTTCAGGTGCTCATTACATAGTGAACACACGTGAATGCATTAAAAAAGTTAGTGGCAGGGTTATGAGTGTATTTGTTTATGGCAACTCCGTATACAGATATGAAGGCACATTACCCATATATACGCTTAATGTTCAAAAAATAGGTGAAACTAAATCAGTATCAAAGGCGCCTGTACTAAGAATGCTATCTCATGGATTCATGGCCTTCGTTATGGTTTTTACGCTGCTTAAAGCTTTCTCCATGTACTTAAGCTTTCATTTGGTGGAAAATTTTTCCATTCAGGATGAAAAGGTGCTTTGGAGCTATATGAATGAAAGCGCAGTAGGAGAGCGACCAGATATAGATGATGTATTAAAAGCGGAAGCTGAATTGCAGTCGATAATAGATGAGATGCCAAAAGAGCTAGTCAGCTCAAAATATAATTTTAAAGTTCATGTCTCTATGGATGAAAGCGTTAATGCTTCTCTGTACCCAGCGGGAAATATAGTGCTTACCAAAGGTTTTGTTGAGCGTTTAAAATATAGAAATCAAGCGGTATTTGCGCTTGCACATATGGTAAAGCATTATAACAATGGCGACCATATAAAAGCGCTGAGAGATAAAATAATTAATCTCAAAATCATAACTAAGCTATTTGGCGAGAATAATTTTATTGGCAAACTGCTTGTTTGGAGATCTGACTTTGATAAAGAGTATCCCGCGAAACAAGAGATTGAAGCTGATAAATTCGCTTTAGATGTGCTAAATTACGAATTTGCAAGCGCCAGTGGGGCAGATGTATTTGAAGAAGATTTTTATAATATTACCAATGCGTATATAAAATTATTCAGTACGCATCCTTTTAGCCCGGACAGAAGCGATGCAGCTAAAAATTACATTACAGAACAACAGATGGGCATGGGGCGAGAAATTCCCCTTAAATATGTAATAGAAAACACCAGTGCTCCCAATAAAATTACTCCAGGTGAGTTAACCGTTAATGACCAATTCATGGATTTATTTGGCAAATACAGAGCGGAGATGGGTCTTAAGTATCAAGAGTACCAGAACTTTTTGGTGCCCTTTAACAATATATTGCAAATTAGCAATAAGCTTACCCTTGCAGAACTTAACAGGAAGAAACAATTACTAGATAAGGCTTCTTTTGAGATTGTTAAATATAAGGAGGATTTCAAAAATATAATTAAACATCATGATTTAAAAATAACTGACTTAATAAATTTCCAACAGGATGCGGAGCAAAAAAGAATTTTAACATCTTTGTGGCAAAAAGAGAAAAATGCAGTTTTACAATTAGTCAACTTTTATATTGATCGTGATCGCAAGATATTGGAAAATCAGTCAATCTTAGTGCAATTTTTAACCTCTCGCTTCGGTAGTTATAAGGTCACAGATCAGGGGATTCAATTTCAAACCAATAAGGAAAAATCGGATTACAGAACGCTTCAAGGACGCATTGAAGAGCTCTTAAAAAAAGCTCCACCTACTGAAAGAATAACTAATTAACATTTTGATGAGTTTTTATGGAAGATAAATTTAATATTAGCACTTTAGAAAATTTACCGAATATGGAAATTGAAGAACATATGGGCTTGGTGTCTGGTTCTTCAGTTACAAAAGGTAATGGGATTAAAAATTTTATTCAGGCCTTCAAAAATTTTTTCGGAGGAGAGGTAAAGGAGCTTGATGCCACTTTTGAAGAAGCTCGCAATTCTGCGCTTGATCAAATGAAAAATGAGGCAATAAAGCGTGGTGCTAACTCTGTTATCAATGTGCGCTTTGAAAGTTTACGCCTGAGCAATGGGTATTGCGAAGTGCATGTTTATGGCAGCGCAGTTAAAGCTACAAGTTTTTAGAAGGTTAAATGGATTCACCTTTTTTAATAGTGGGTTGGAAAGAATGGGTTGCCTTACCAGAGTTAGACTTGCCTATAATAAAAGCAAAAATCGACACAGGAGCGGCCACATCCTCTTTGCATGCGTACAATATCAAGTATGTCTCCATTAAAGGCATCTCGTATGTTAGGTATAATCTACACCCTCTGCAAAGAAATAAAAAGGTTATACGATCGTGTTTATCAAAACTTCATGACAAGCGTATAGTTAAGAGTTCGAGCGGCGAAACTGAGAAAAGGCCGGTAATTATGGTTACCCTGAAAATCGGGATATTTGAGTGGGAGATAGAATTAAATTTGACAAATCGCGATTCGATGGGTATGAGAATGCTGATAGGCAGAGAGGCTTTAAGCGGCAAGATCTTGGTGAACTCAGCGCACAAGTTTCTTCATGGCAAAATGTCTAGTAAGCAAATCAAAGAAATATATAAATAAGAACCTTATGAAAATAGCAATACTTTCTCGTAATACATCGCTCTATTCCACGCGCAGGCTATGTGAGGCAGCGGTTAAGCGTGGTCATAAGGTTAGGGTAATTGATAGCCTAAAATGCTATATGAGCATAAACCAAGATAAGTCCAGTATGCATTATAAGCAGGGTGAAGTGCTAGAAAATTTCGATGCCATTATCCCAAGGATTGGAGCATCTATAACTTTTTATGCGACTGCAATATTGCGCCAATTTGAATCTATGCGCACATATCCTCTGAATCAATCAATAGCTATCACTAGAGCTAGGGATAAATTAAGAGCGCATCAATTGCTTGCTAGAAAAGGTATCGGAATGCCGATAACAGGGTTTGCGCATTCTCCTTCTAATACTAAAGACTTAATCAAAATGGTTGGTGGCGCACCGCTTGTTATTAAATTACTTGAGGGGACGCAGGGTAAAGGCGTGTTACTTGCTGATAATGAAAAGATGGCGGAAACATTAATTGAGGCCTTCAGAGATTTAGAGGCTTTCTTTTTGGTGCAAGAATTTATAGAGGAAGCTAAAGGCATGGATATTCGCTGTTTTGTGATCGGAGATAAAGTAGTGGCAGCGATGGCGCGAAAAGCGCAGACGGGCGACTTTAGAGCCAACATTCACTTGGGCGCAACGGCAGAGACAATTAAGATAACGCCCAAGGAACGTAAAATGGCAGTGCAGGCTGCGAAGATAGTTGGATTAAATGTTGCCGGTGTTGATATTGTGCGTTCGAAGCGTGGGCCATTGGTACTTGAGGTTAATTCATCCCCGGGTCTTAAGGGTATTGAAACCGCAAGCGGTCTTGATATCGCTGAAATGATAATTAAATATTTAGAAAACCATGCTAAGCCACTCAATGGAAATGTGAACGGCTAGTTGCAGAATAGTTTGCAATCTGTTATGGTAAGTTTGTTATAATATTTAAGGAGTTAATATGTCTGTTAAAGTTTCTGTAATTTATTTTAGTGGCTATGGGCACACAGCAAAAGTAGCAAATGCGGTATTTGAAGGCGCCAAAAGCACGGGTGCCGATGTTAGTCTTATAAATGTTGTTGAACTTAACGAAGAAGGCTGGGCTAGGTTAGATAATTCGGACGCTATAATATTTGGGTCGCCTACATATATGGGAAGTGTTGCAGCTAAACTTAAAGAATTTATGGAAGTAGCTTCTGAAAGGTGGATGCATAGAAAATGGGTAGATAAAATTGCTGCTGGATTTACTAACGGAGGCGGTTTAAGTGGAGATAAATTAAATTCTCTAACTCAACTTTATATCAACGCTATGCAACATGGTATGATATGGGTAGGCTGCAATCAAATGGGTCCTATGAAAATGGGTCAAGAAGAGTTTAATAGAAACGAGTTAAACCGCCTGGGCAGCTTTTCTGGCCTGATGACCCAATCTAACAACGATACCGCAGATTTTAACCCTCCTGCCGGTGATTTGGAAACTGCAAAAGGGTTTGGGCAAAGAATAGCAAACATAACAGCTCAATTTGTTAAGGGTCGTTAATACCGGGTTGATTAAGCTTTATATTTATGGTATAAACCATCATGCATAATATGGTGGTTTATATGGACATTACTAAAATCTCTTCAGGCAAAGATCTTCCAAACAACTGCAATGTTGTTATAGAAATTTCAGCAAACGCTGGTCCAATAAAGTATGAGTTCTGCAAGGATTCCGGAATGCTTTTGGTAGATCGGGTAATGCAAACATCCATGTCTTACCCGTGCAATTATGGCTTTGTTCCCCACACACTTTCTGGTGATGGCGACCCTGTAGATGTGCTTGTACACACCAATTTCCCAATAGCGCTAGGTTCTGTTATTTCTGTTAAACCCATCGGAGTGTTGATTACGGAAGATGAAAAGGGAAGCGATGAAAAAATTCTAGCTGTGCCTACAGACAAGGTAGATCCTTTTTTTGCATCGGTGAATGACATAGCAGATGTTCCCCCTATTTTACTAGAAAAAATAACTCACTTTTTTGAGAATTATAAAAAATTAGAAAAAAACAAATGGGTTAAGCTAGTGGGCTGGAAGGATAGTAGCGTGGCCAAAGAAATTATTGTATCATCTGTAGAACGTTATAAATCCGCTAAGTAAGTATTGATCACTATGAAAAAATTTGTAGTAACAACTTTTTATAAATTTGTAGATTTACCAGATGTCCAAGAAGTTAAATTGGCTATGTATAAATTCTGCAAAGAAAACGGTATATTGGGCACTGCCTTGCTTGCAGAAGAAGGAGTAAATTCCACTCTTACTGGCTCCAGAGAATCTATAGATGCCTTTTATCAATTCATGAAAACACTACCTGTTTTTAATGATTTGGAGTATAAAGAGTCGTTTTGTGATACTGCTCCATTTGAAAAGTTGAAGATTAAAATTAAACCTGAAATTATTAAATTTGATACTTCAGTAGATGGAAAATTAGCAGGTGAGCGGTTAAGCCCCAAAGACTGGGAAAAGCTTATTGATGATGGTGTACCAATGATAGACACCAGAAACGATTATGAAGTGATTTTTGGCACTTTTAAAAACGCGATTGATCCACAAATTAGAAATTTTACCGAACTTGCTGACTGGCTTGATATAAACCTCCGTGATCATGATCGTGAAAAGCCAGTTGCTATGTTTTGCACCGGTGGCGTAAGATGTGAAAAATCAACATCATACCTGCGTAAAAAAGGGTTTAAAAAAGTGTTTCACCTTGATGGTGGCATCATTAAATACTTCATGGAGTCAGACCGCAAGCGCGACTATTGGAATGGTCAATGCTTTGTGTTTGATGATAGAATTGCGATTGACCATGATTTAAAGCCATATACTGAAAATAGGTAATCCGAATTATGGATAAGGCAGCAGTAAAAAATCACTTAATGATTTTCATAGCCATGGGATAACGGCTTAGCTATATTTTTTGACAGTGCCTTATCAATAACTGGGGTATATTAGCAGCGTATTATCCAGCCGCCACCTAACACCCTGCTCCCATCATACATTACGCATGCTTGCCCAGGCGTTATTCCACTGTAAGACTGTGCAAGAGTAACTTTAACCATATCATTTTCTATTACACATATCTCGGCATCGATTGGTTTATGAGCGGATCGAAGCTTAACCTGACACTCAAGTGTCTCTGTGGGATTTATAAGCCAGTTAACCTCTTTGATTGTAAGTGTTAAAGACTCTAAATCTTCTTTATAACCTACTATTACTTCATTAGTCTCGGGGTTAATTTTAGTTACATAAAGGGGCTCAGCTGATGAGATTCCGATACCTCTACGCTGCCCAATGGTAAAATTAATAATTCCAGAATGCCTACCAAGCGGTGTGCCATCCTTAAAAATGATATTACCAGGATCTAAAGCGCCGGGGCGGTATTTTTCAATAACTGCACTGTATGATCCGTTTGGCACAAAACATATATCTTGACTATCCGGCTTGTTCGCAACATTAAGCCCAAAGTGTTTCGCTATCTCTCTAGTTTGCTCTTTATTTAAAGACCCTATTGGAAAGCGTAAGAAATCTAATTGCTCCTTGGTTGTCGCAAACAAAAAATAGCTTTGGTCTTTGCTCATTTCAGCGCCTTGATGCAATTCTATAGATCCATTGTTGTCTATGCGCCTTACATAATGACCAGTTGCCAAACAATCCGCCCCTAGGTCTTTCGCTACTTTAAATAAATCTTTAAATTTTACTTTTTGATTGCATCTTACGCATGGTATCGGAGTCTCTCCACGCAAGTAGCTATCAGCAAAATCATCAATTACCGACTCCTTAAAAATACTTTCATAATTAAGTACGTAGTGTGGTATGCCTATTTTTTCAGCCGCTTGCGATGCGTCGTAGATATCTTGCCCAGCGCAGCAAGCACCCTTCTTACCTACGGTTAGGCCGTAATCATACAGCTGCAAAGTTACGCCAATAACCTCATGCCCGTAATGCTTTAAAATCGCAGCAACCGTGGAGCTATCAACGCCACCAGACATTGCCACCACAACTTTTTTAGGTGCACTGCTTATATTAGAAACAAGTTTTAACAATTCAGCTGACATTATATATAATTGAAAGCGTTAGATTAATTACCGCCATTATACAATTATTTATAAAAGTTGATATAAGATTATGGTGTTTTTTAGTTATAATTGTCATTGTTTTTAACGTATCCAGTGCTAATATTCTTGAACGTGAATTTAATAAACCTGCGAGAATCCTAATGAGTATAAAAATTAGTTTACCAGAAAGCTTTGATATGAAGCCAAAAATAACAGTATTTGGCGTTGGTGGCGCTGGCGGTAATGCTGTCAACAACATGATATCTTCTAGCCTAGAGGGCGTTGAATTTTGGATAGCTAATACAGATGCTCAAGCCATAGATCATGCACTTACAAATAATCGCATCCAGCTTGGTGCTAAAGCAACTTTGGGGCTTGGCGCTGGCTCGCATCCTGAAGTTGGCAAACAAGCTGCTGAGGAATCTTTAGACGAAGTTATGAGCATATTGGAAAACACCAACATGGTTTTCATTACGGCTGGAATGGGTGGGGGCACCGGAACTGGAGCCGCGCCTGTAATTGCAAAAGCTGCAAAAGATAAAGGAATTCTAACCGTAGGCGTTGTTACCAAACCTTTCCATTTTGAAGGAGCTAGGCGCATGAAAGTTGCTGAATTGGGGTTGGAGGAATTGAATAAGTATGTTGACACTCTAATAGTGATTCCCAATCAAAACCTATTTAGAATCGCTAATGAAAACACTACTTTTGCTGACGCCTTCAAAATGGCAGATGATGTTTTGCATTCTGGCGTACGTGGTATTACAGACCTTATAACTATGCCTGGCTTAATCAACTTGGATTTTGCAGATATAAGAACTGTAATGAGTGAAATGGGCAAGGCAATGATGGGCACCGGGGAAGCCGATGGTGAAAACCGTGCGGTTATGGCAGCTGAAGCGGCTATCTCTAACCCATTGCTTGACAACTCTTCTATGAAAGGTGCGCGTGGTGTTCTTATTAATATCACTGGTGGTAGTGATATGACCCTATTCCAGGTAGATGCAGCCGCAAACCGTATCCGTGAGGAAGTGGATCCTAATGCTAACATCATATTTGGTTCAGCTTATAATGCAGATCTTGATGGTAAAATCCGGGTTTCGGTAGTTGCAACTGGGATAGACAGTAAAATGGCAGCTTCTTTGCGCCCTGCTCCAGAGGCAGCTGAAGTTTCTCAACATATTAGTGTGCGTCAACAAGAAGCGTTTTCTCAATCTGCTTTTGATATGCATAATGAGATGGAAAACGAAGATTCAGAAGAAGCTAGTGAAGATGATGAAAATTCCTTCATTCCCCCTAAGCCAGTAGAGTTTTCAAATTATGGTTCATTGAGCGCTGGGGAACCTGCAAATTCTCAAGAGGAATTAAGCAGCGACGAGCAACATGGATATCAGAAGGCGGATAATGAAGAAGAGCCAAAAGATGAAAATTTTGGTCGTAAAAGCAAAGAGGATTTCTTTGATATACCAGCTTTCATCCGCAAGAAAATAAAGTTCTAAACAATAGTTGCACCAAAAATTGGCAGGTATGCTATTAATAATATGATCTTGAAATCAATATATAAAGCCCTGGCGTTTTGGTGCTCTATTCTCTTGGCAGGCATTGTGCTACTTGGCTTATTTGTGCTGCCTATATTTCTTTATTTCAGCAAAGACCTGCCAGATTATCACCAGCTAACTCAATACGATCCACCCACCATATCTCGCATTTATTCCGCTGAAGGTGATCTAATGGCGGAATTAGCTGAGGAGCGTCGTATCTTCCGTAAAATTAATGAAATTCCAGAAGTTATAATAAACGCATTTATCTCAGCCGAAGATCAAAATTACTATAATCACCCAGGAATTGATGTGATGAGCATTCTGCGCGCAGCTCTTCAAAACATAAGTAATATAGGAAGCGAACGCCATCCAGTAGGCGGTTCAACCATTACCCAACAAGTAGTAAAAAACTTTCTACTTAACAATGAGCGATCTCTAAGCCGAAAAATAAAAGAAGCTATTTTAGCTTACCGCATAAATAAGGTGTACTCCAAAGATCGTATTTTAGAGCTTTATCTCAATCAAATATATTTAGGTAATGGAGCCTATGGCGTAACTTCAGCAACACTAAGTTACTTTAACAAGGATTTGAAGAATATAAACTTGGAAGAAGCAGCATTGCTTGCTGCCCTGCCCAAAGCCCCATCTTTATTAGATCCAACTAAAAATCCACAAAAATCCAAGCCACGCCGAGACTGGGTGCTGGATCGTATGCAAGAAGAAGGTTTTATAACTAAAGAACAAGCTATAGCTGCTAAGAGTAAGCCAATTGTTCTCAAGCCTCGCTTTGAATCCAGCATATTGAATAATGGCTACTATACAGAAAGTGTAAGGCTTGAGATGATAGAAAAATATGGTCATGACTCTCTATACACCGAAGGCTATTCCGTATTCACAAATCTTAATAAAGATTTACAAAAATATGCAGATGAAGCCCTGCGAGAGGGGTTGATAGAATATGATAGAAGACACGGTTACACCAAACCTATAAAGACAATTAGCATAAATGGTGAAGATTGGAAAAAATCCCTAACGAATATAGAAACACCTGAAGCGGCTATATCTTGGAAATTAGCAGTTGTCTTAAATGTAGCAGATACCGCTGCAACTATTGGATTAAAAGATGGCAACAAAGGATCCATACCACTGGAAAATCTGAAGTGGGCAAGAAAGCGTTTAAATAAAGGTTATGTAGGTAAAGCTGTTGAAAGTGCAAAAGACGTATTGGCGGTGGGAGATGTTATTTTGGTCGGCCAAAACCCAGCAAACTCCAGCTATACTCTTGAACAGATACCAGAGGTAAACGGTGCTTTAGTTGTAATGCAGCCTAAAACTGGTAAAGTGCTAGCCATGAGTGGTGGATATAGTTTTAAAGAAAGCAAGTATAATCGCGCTATACAAGCTATGCGACAACCAGGATCTGCTTTCAAACCATTCGTTTATTTGGCAGCCCTTGAAAAAGGATACTCCCCAACTTCAATATTGAAAGATGAACCAATCGAAATTTCGCAAGGACCAGATAAACCAGCATGGGCACCGAAGAACTATGAGGGTACTTTTATGGGGCCTATTACATTACGAAAAGCTTTGGAGAAATCGCGCAATCTGGCAACGGTATATTTAATAACTAAAGTTGGCGCCAAAAGTGTAGGTGATGTAGCAACTAGACTTAAAGTTTATGACAAATCACCACCTGCATATTACTCCATGGCATTAGGAGCTGCAGAAACTACGCCTATACGCTTGACCGCAGCATACGCGATTTTTGCAAGTGATGGCCTTTTGGTTGAGCCGAAGTTAGTGGATAGGGTTCAAGATCGTAAAGGTAACCTAATATATACTTCTGACAATCGAGTCTGCAGTGGATGCGGCGGTATGGAAGCTGCACCTATCATGGAACCTTCAATTTCTTATGCTGCTAAAAATGTAGTTGAACCAATGGTAAACTATCAACTACTTTCTATGCTACAAGGTGTTGTGGATCGGGGCACTGGTGTTAGAGCACGCAAGTTAAATAAAGTAATAGCAGGAAAAACAGGAACTACAAACGACAGCAATGATGCATGGTTTATAGGCTTTACTCCAGATTTGGTTGTGGGAGCATTCATAGGCTATGATAATCCAAGGAGTCTTGGCGATAAAGAGCAAGGAGCATCTGCAGCACTACCAATTTTCATTAAGTTCATGGAGCGAGCCCTTAAAGATATCCCCAGCAAGCAATTCCCTGTGCCTGAAGGAGTTACGTTCGTAGACACGGACTATGATACCGGCAAGCCATCTAGCTTTGGTTTTAGATCAACCATAGTTAAAGAGCCGATAATACCGGGAGCTAAAATTATTGATGAACATGAGGGCGAGGAAAGGGAGAGCAAAAGCGAGTCAGCCTGGGGATTTTTTGATAATGACGATTGATGCTGCTTTTTAAAATTTATTATTTATAAACCGAATTATCATTAAATCGTAGCACAAATTCTGTACCTGTACCGAGCGCAGATGTGCATTCAATACTTCCGCCCATATCTTCCATTACCCGCTTACAAAATGGCAAGCCTACACCCGTACCTTTTGTGCTGCCTTTCGTATCAAAAGGCTCAAAGATATATGGCAACTTTTCCGGAGCTATACCATGGCCATTATCTTTAAAGTGTAGTTCATTATTCTCATACCAAATCTCAATAGTGCTTTCAGGCCCTGCGTATTTTAAAACGTTGCTGATTAAATTAGCAATCACATGGCTTATAAAATGTTTACTGCCTTCGAATTTAAAATTACCTTTCTCATTAACACGAATGCGAGCTAACCTTTTTTCGCTTAACCCATAAGATTTTAATGTATCTTTCACGCAATCATTAATATTATAGACCCCTATGTCATCAGCTTCTGAAATGTCAGTCCGCACTAGAGTTAACATTCTATCTATGGTTTTTAAAGCATTAGTACTAGTTTCTTTAAATGGCCTTAGTAAAGCCTTGATATCTTCAAAATCTTCTTCCTTAATATCCTTAGCACGCTTTCCTTCAAAGGCGTTTAAAAGAGTATCCGCTATCATTGCAGAGCTCTGCAAAGGATTTATAACTTCATGAGCAACCGCTGCACCGTATAGCATTCTGGTTTGCAACTCTTTCTCTTGTAATATGTCCCTTTGCTTTAAGATAAGGATAATACTAGCTGTCAAAAAGCAGTATATGTATCCAAGCATTTTTGGTTGGTCCCCTGTATCCAAAGTTGCAAGACTATATCCTGTAAACTTAAATAGCAAATAAGCTGCAACAAAACCAATTAACGATAACGCTATCATGCTAAACCATCCGCCAAACACATATAGCAATATTGTGCTTAGCATTAAGTTAATCATCCAAGGCATGCTGCCATTGTATACCAGTGCTATATATGCGGATAGAAATGGAAAGCAATATAATAAAACTAAATTCCAATATATAGGCATATAGTTATTTTGCTGTTTTGGAGTGAGGTGAAGTTCGTATATAGAAAGCCCAAAGCATAAAATTGCAGCTGCTGCTTTTAGATAAACAATGACATATAAGATTTTCATGTCAGTAAATGCCATGAAGAAAGATGAGCCTAGGAAGTATATCATCCCAAGACCGCTTAATAGATAAGCGTAGTGCTTGTATCGTGATGCCTGTTCCTTAAGTTGTTTAGATAGAGAGAAAGTTTTCTTTTCAACGTTAACTACATTATGTTGTGGGGAATACTTAGAAAAGATATCTTTGCCTATTTGTTTGTATGAAAGCTTTTGAAGATAATGCATTCCAAATAAACCCACAGCGCTGAAAAGCACTCCAAAAAACATGCTAACTGTTGCAAACTCACCAGTTACATACCTACCCAGCAATGCCCCTCCAATACCCAATATATTTGAGGTTAAAAAAGATTTATAATTTGATCTAAATTTTAAAAAGCCTGCTGCTAAAGGAACAAGAATAACTGGCATCCAAAAATTACTGGCAAGCCAAGAAAGTCCCATCAAACTTTTTCCTGTTAATGCCAGTAATACAGCTAATAATGAAATTATTAAAACAGAAATTCTAGCTATAAGCAGCTCTTGCTTATCTGTAAGTTTAGGGAATATTCCCTTAGCAATATCATGAGCGCATAAAACGCTGGTAGTGTTTAACCATGAGTCCGCAGTAGACATGATAGCTGCCAGAATACCGGTAATCAATAATCCTGTAATACCTAAAGGCAAATAGTTTCCTATAAGGTAGAAAAATGCTATGTTTGGATCTATATCAGGGGCTCTAGCCTTTACTATAAAACCTATTAAACATATAATTAATGTAAAGGGTATAGATATAAGTGTTATAATTTTTAAAGCCCTTTCAAGTTGCTTATTGCTATTTGCCATTAAAAAACGTTGAACAAAAGTACCTGAAGATACAGGGATTAAATTATAAAATATCATACTAACAATGAAAAGTACGTTAGCTTCAGTAAATTCTATACTAAAATGAGTGCTTGGAAGGTTTTCTACCAATTGATCATAGCCACCAATTTCGTGAAATGCTAAAGCACATGCAACAGGGATTGCTACCAATAAGACCAAGGCCTGAAAAGTATCCGTAAGGGCAACAGCCCTTATACCACCAAAAAGAGAATATATAACTAATACACCAAAACCTATAAAAGCTCCCTGTAAATGCGAAATACCAAGAAAATAATTAAATAAATACCCTATAGCACTTATTTGCGTAGCTATGACGCCTATAGACATAAATACTTGAAATATATTTGTAACCCATTTTCCAAGCTTACCATATAATACCGCCATCACATCACTTACAGACATACATCCAGCATTTTTAAAGATATATGCATTTCCAGCAAATATTTTAGCTGTTATAACCCAAAAAAGTGGCTCAAATATCATAACAGCTGCGAATATCAATCCCATAGAATGAATCTTTTCAACTACACCAATCGTCGGTTGCGCTCCCACATAAGTAGCAAATATAGTAAAAAGTAATACTGTACTAGAAATATTGCCGCTTCCCAAAGTATACTCTCTAATAGTCTTAATCTTACCAGCTTTGTATAGGCCTATTACCAAGCACAGTATTAGATAGCCAATAATTACCGCTATGTCGATAGTATGTAAGTTGCTCATATATACAATAATTGCAATGATTTAAACGAATACTATATCTAATTTAATTGATTTTCAAGATTATTTAATAAAATATTTGGCACTGTAATGGGCAAACACGTTACTAAAGTAACGACTCCGCTATAGGTTGCACTAGATTTTTAGGCTCCTTATCACTGCCTCATTTTTGTATTACAGCCCCTTCCAAGAGTCTTATAACTCTTACTTGATTATCGCTCATAGGATGAGTAAACTGTGATTGTGCAAGATTTAAGGTAAAAGCAACCATTTGATTATACCAGTCTGGGCTTTGAGTTGCATATTTGGCAAGGACTTCATGAGAAAGAATTGTGCCTACAAAATGTGGGCTTTGAAAACGTACGGCTGCAATATCAAGAGGTGTCTTAGAAAATATTTGCTCTCCATTTTCAAGGGTTATCGAAGTGCGAAACATAAGCGTTGGAATCCTTTTTACTACTATGTCAAAAGTCTCCATTTTATGATACAATAATGCAACGCCCGCTACATTTATAAACCAATCTTTTGATAAAATCCATAATTCATCATCAGCATCGCAGGCATAGATATCAGCTAGATCCTTTACAGTTTCAAGATAAAAATTGGTTTCATCTGCATTTTTGATTCCTAGTACAAAGTTATGTACATTTACTTTACATCCAAACAACTTAAGTTCTCCTTGTTTTCTAAGCTTTATAAACTACGGATCCCCAAGTAAGCCCAGAGCCTAATGCGGCCATGATTATGATGTCTCCATCCTTCACAAGTCTGCTACGCACAGCATGAGAATATGCAAGCGCAATAGAAGCGGCGGAAGTGTTTGCATGAGTTGCTACCGTAGAAATCATTTTCTCTTTAGGTAATTTTAATTTCTGGGCAACTGCATCCAAGATTCTTTGATTAGCTTGGTGCGGGATAGCCCAGTTGACATCATCAATACTTATATCTAAAGAAGAAAGCAGTTTAGCACTTGCTTTTGCCATTTTGTCTACAGCATTTTTAAATACCTCCCGGCCATTCATAAATACTTTAGCATCCATTTGCCCAGCTGAAACGCCTCCTTGAACTTTTAAAATATCTTTGCAAGCTCCATCCGAAAATAGATTGTATCCTAAAATACCAACGTCTTTTTCTTGTGTAGCCTCAAGGATAATAGCGCCAGCGCCATCGCCGAAAAGTATACAGGTAGAACGATCGTTCCAGTCTAAAATACGAGACATAACCTCGGCCCCAATTACTGCAACGCGTTTTGCAGATCCAGATTTTATTAAGCTGTCCGCGATAGACATTGCGTAAATAAAACCAGAGCAAACAGCCGCAAGATCAAAACTAAAGCATCCTTGTTTTAATCCCATCTTGCCGTGCACTATAGCTGCTGTGGATGGGAAAATTTGGTCTGGGGTAGTTGTTGCTACGATTAGCGCATCTATACTTTCTTTATCTATCTGGTAACGATTCAAGGCATCTAAAAGGGCAGCTACCGCCAAATCAGATGTCATTTCATCTTTTGCTGCTATGTGGCGAGACTTGATACCGGTGCGTTCAATTATCCATTCATCGCTTGTATCAAGGGTTTGAGTCAAGTCTGAGTTGCTGACTATTTTACTAGGTAAGTAAACGCCTTCAGCGATAATTTTTGAATTTATTTGTGTGTCTGGCATTATTACTCAAGTCCTAAGCTATGCTTAATTTTAGATACAATAGAGCTAGTGGTGCTTGTAGTATGTTGCTCTATCATTGAGTTAATGTTTTTATTAATTTTATCCTTAACCAATTTTTCTGCAACATTAAGTGCATTTGCAAACGCTATTTCATCGGATGAGCCATGGCTTTTAACGACAATACCATCCACTCCTACGAACATAGCGCCATTATAATGCCTAGGGTCTATAATCTCAAAAGATTTCTTCAATCCCCTTGCAGCAAGTAAGGCGCCAAATTTAGATATTAAACTGGATTTAAATCCAATTTTCATATAGTGCATGCAAGTTTTTGCCACTCCCTCTGCTACTTTGAGGGCAATATTACCAGTAAATCCATCAGTAACCGCAACATCAACAGTGCCTTCAGATAAATCATGACCCTCGATAAAGCCATGGTAGTTTAAATTACTTTCTGCAAGCATGTGCGAAAGCTTCTTATCAAGTTCCCGCCCTTTATATTCTTCGATGCCAACATTTAAAATACCTACTGAAGGATCTTCTTTTTTAAGCACAACTTTAGCAAAACAAACACCCATAATGGCGAATTGCATTAAATGTTGTGGATCGCATTCGGCATTAGCTCCTAAATCTAGTATTACAGTTCCATGAGAGCGATTGGGGAAAATAGAGACAATAGCAGGTCTTTTAATGCCAGCAAGCATACCCAGCACCATTTTAGACATCACCATCAGCGCCCCGGTGTTGCCAGAAGAGACGCATGCATTTGCCGCTCCAGTTTTAACCGCTTCTACAGCCTTGCGCATACTAGAGTTGATGCCAGTTTTAACTGCTTTTACTGGTTGTTCATCATCAGAAATAATTGTTTCGCACTCTATGATTTTGCAACAATTCTTAAGGTATTTAGTTTTTTCAACAAGATGTTTTATTTCAGTTTCTCTGCCATACAGTAAAAATGAAACGCTATTATTATTTTTACAAAACAGTTCTAATCCAGAGATCACAGAGAATGGCGCGTTAGCACCTCCCATTACATCTATGCTGATAACTATACTTTTACCCATCAATCAAAACGCTTATTTAGGCATTTTGTGGTTGTGTAGCCTCAGAGCTTGATGCCTCTTCGCCCGCAGCTTCAGCCTTCATAGCCTTTTTTTGAGCTCTGGTAACATAAACCTGCTTGCCATCATAGAATCCATCTACCAACGAGATGTTGTGGCCAAGCTTAGGCTCGCCAGTGTTTTTATCAAAGCTTATGTTAAGAGCTTTTAATTTATCGTGAGACCTTCTCATGTTACGACGTGAAGGGGTGGTTTTCCTCTTAGGTACTGCCATTTTACAACCTGTAAACTTCCATATAGAACCCAACCTTATACACCAACTTACACAGAATATCTAGTAATATTTTTTCACAAAAGCATAATTAGCGGTTAGCTTCAGTCTTTATGCGCCAGTAATGGTGAAAATTGCTTTGCAACTTTGCTATAAATTTCTCGCTTAAATGGCACAATTATGGCCTCTAGGCTTTCTATCCTCTCCCACTTCCAATCATTAAACTCTGGGTGGGACGTACTGATGTTGATTTGCGCATCTCCACCCAACAAGCGCATTAAAAACCACTTTTGCTTTTGCCCACGATAGCGGCCACCCCAAACTTTTCCGATTAACTCTGGAGGCAAGTCATAATACAGCCACTCCGGGTACTCAGCTAAAATTTCTACATAGCTTACCCCCGTCTCTTCAAGTAATTCACGTTTTGCTGCTTCTATAGGGTTTTCTTCACCATCAATGCCCCCTTGAGGCATTTGCCAAGCGTTGCTGTTGGATGTGTCGTCTATTCTTTTACCGACAAAAACTTTATTCTCGTCGTTAACAAGCATTATTCCAACGCCTAGCCTATATCCCCCATTAGACATCACTTAGAAAGGAATCTCATCATCTAAGCGCTCTACATCAAAACTATGCTCGCTTTTATCACCTACACTCATTGGATCTCTATGCATGTCATCACTTTTGCCACCTCCGGATGGGCGCCCTTCCAACATCATGATAGTTCCGTTATAAGACTGGATTACAACTTCTGTTGTTTGACGTTCAACACCAGCTTGGTCCTGCCATTTTCTAGTGTGTAGTGAGCCTTCCACATATAATTTAGAGCCCTTATGCACATAATTTTTTACTATATTCACAAGAGGCTGCGCGAAAATAACAACTTTATGCCACTCAGTCCGCTCTCTGCGCTCACCGCTATCTTTATCGCGCCACGAATCAGAGGTGGCTATTGAAAAAGAGGCTATTTCCTTGCCATCCTGTGTGCTTCTAATTTCTGGGTCACGCCCCAAATTACCTATTAAAGTTACTCTATTTAAACTTAACGCCATGTATATAAATATAAGAAATTATTTCACGTTATTAGAACCCACCAAATGTGATTGGTCAACCGCTTTTTAAAACTTTTGCAAATTTGACTTGAACATAAAAATTATTTATCGTATATTTCCTAAGAAAAATTAAGAGTTTTAAAATGGCAAAACCAGGATCTATTCATAAAAACTATAGGGTTATTACAGTTAAAAAAACAGATGGCAGCGAATTTATTACCCGTTCTACATACCATGGTGATGTTTATAGAACTGAAATTGACCCAGCTAACCACCCGGCGTGGAATAAGGATTTGATCAACTTCATCAACACCAAAGTTGGCCAGGTTGAAGGCTTTAACACAAGGTTTGCAGGCCTTAACTTCTTGGATGCTGGCAAGAAATAATTTTCTTAAGATACATTACCTCGTGGTGAATGTTAGGGCATATGCCTCATATAATAACGCGAATAATGTATAACGATCTATGGCAAGGGCATGTATACAAAGGTAAACAATAAGCATCGTCATTGCGAAGGAGTGTAACGACTGCAGCAATCCAGAAAAAAATAAGGAACAAGAGCTGGATCGCCACGCTCACGCTCGCGATGACGATAAGTTTTATAAAACCTACATTCCCGTTGGCAGTACCAGAATTTTAATGCGGTTGCCCTAATACTTATACCAAAAATAATTGGACATAAGCGTATATAGCTAAACCCTTATAAAATGGCTATGAAAAATACAACAAATCTCCACCTCTTAGTCATCCTCGCTATTGCTTGGGATCTTAAGATTCCTGAACTGCGTGCGGAATGACAATTAAAGCAAAAACCGTGCCTTTTTT
>JAJTHY010000075.1 GCA_021298045.1 Candidatus Jidaibacter sp. | reverse complement strand
TACAAATTTTTTGAGCCAGCGCTTAGACTGACTACGTCAGCCGGGGGAGAATTATTGCAACTCTATCAAAAAGGCAATTTACCTCATCAAAATTGATTCTTCCTCGCCACTTCTTTATAATAAGTGTGGGGTACTATAAACGAAAACATATAAACAGCGTCACTCAAGAAGGAGTGCAACGACTGAAGCAATCCAGCCTCTTAGGTTCATTCCTGCTGTGGATAGAATCTTGAGCCCCCCGCCGCAGCTGTGGTGACGAAAAGAGTGGACCGCCGCGTCGCGAGTATGCTACTCGCAGTGACGAAAATCATCTGTTTCCGTTATATTTCAAATTATTAAGTGATTTTTCGGGAATTGGTATAAGACAGAATCCGGCTTATAGCTCACCTGCCTTTACCTCAATTTATTTTGAACTAGTACCATGGAAGCGCGCCACATTTTTAAACTCTTCCACAAGGCGCGAAAACTTAAGCGTAGCAAAGGTATGTTTGGCAAGCACCAAAATACGCAAGTTACAATGCTTGATTTCAGAAGTCCTGCCACCCATTAAATCGCGTACTAAATGCCTAATTCTGCGCTTAACAAAATTTCTATCGACCGCACGCTTAAAGGTTTTCTTCCCAGCTATGGCAGCAAATTGAAGCACCTCAGCTTCTGCTGGCAAATAAAAAAGCACAAACGACCGTGAATTGATCTTTGTGCCTTTTTTCAAAATCTCGTTTATTTTGTCGCTAGACTTAATAATTTCTATTCGCATGAAACTGTAAGGTTTTTTCTGCCTTTAGCTCTACGCCTAGACAACACTTCTCTACCAGCGACAGTTTTCATACGTGCGCGGAAGCCATGCCTGCGCTTTCTAACTAGATTACTAGGTTGATATGTTCTTTTCGTAGCCATACTAATACTTCGCAAAAATTAAATAGGAGATGAGTTTATACAATGTTTAACATCTCTTGTCAAACAATTATCATTTAAGAAACTTCACTGATTATTTTACTTGCTGTTTCATATGAGATTTGCCACTATAATTATCGAAATAAACTCTTATGTTGTCTTAAAAATGGTACAATTTACGCTTCCCAAACACTCCCGGGTCATTAAAAATAAAAAGACAAAAAAGCTCAATAAAAGCCCAGATCACAAGATCTTCAATATATACAGATACGATCCGGAATCTAAAGGCAACCCCAAAATTGAAAGTTATGAGGTAGACACAACAAAATGTGGCCCCATGGTGCTTGATGCCTTAATTAAAATAAAAGATGAAACAGATAGCACTCTTACCTTTAGGCGCTCGTGCAGAGAGGGCATATGCGGAAGCTGCGCCATGAATATAGATGGAACAAATACACTGGCTTGTATTAAAGCTATAGATGATGTTAAGGGGGAAGTGAATATATATCCACTTCCTCATATGCCAGTTGTAAAAGATTTAGTACCAGACTTAACCCATTTTTATGCGCAGCTGCGATCAATAAAACCATGGATGCAAACCGAAACCAAACCGGAAAGCAATAAAGAGCGTTTGCAGTCCCCACAAGATAGAGCAAAACTGGATGGATCATATGAATGCATTTTATGCGCATGCTGCAGCACAAGCTGCCCAAGCTATTGGTGGAATTCTGAAAGCTATCTGGGTCCTGCGGTACTACTGCAAGCATATAGGTGGATTGTAGACAGCAGAGATGAAAACACTGGTGAACGATTAGATAATTTAGAAGACCCTTTTAGACTTTATCGTTGCCATACTATCATGAACTGTGCTAAAACTTGCCCTAAAGGTTTAAATCCTGCACAAGCAATATCAGAAATAAAAGGTATGCTTGTTAAACGGCAAAGTTAATGAGTTTATGTTGAAGCACAAAATTGGCGTATTTATACTGGTTATAGCACTATCGGCTTGCAGCTCTAAAGAGAACAAAGAAGAGCTAACCGATCCAAATACGATTTACAAAGAAGCAGCTGCTGCCTTAAATAAGGATGAATACGCTCTTGCTGCCACTAAATTTGAACAGCTAGAAAGAGAGCATCCAGCTTCTGATTTGGCAGGGCAAGCACATGTAAACAGGGCATATGCTAAATATATGGAAGGAAAATTTGATGATGCGGTGATGATAATTGACGACTTCATCAAACAGTATCCGGCTCACAATGTTACACCTTATATGTACTATTTAAAAGGTCTTTGCTATTACGATCAAATTTTGGATGCTGCACGAGATCAAGAGCTTTCTAATAAAACTATAAAAACCTTCAATGACCTGATCAACAGGTTTCCTCACTCCAAATATGCACGTGATGCCCAGCTAAAAATAGATTATGCAACTAACATGCTTGCGGCCAAAAACATGGATACAGGAAGGTTTTATCTAAAGAGGGGCGACCTTATAGCAGCTTTAGGTAGGTTCAGAACTGTGGTTGACCAATACCAAACCACTATCTTCATTACAGAAGCATTGTACCGTATGGTAGAAATTTATTATTCCCTTGGCGATATTGAACAAGCTAAAAACTATGCGGCTGTATTGGGGTATAACTATCCGGAAAGTCATTGGTATGATGATGCTTATGCGATATTATCTCAGAATACATCAGGAGCAACTCGTGAATAATTGTTTAAGTTCTATTTTCCCCACAAATATAGGGACAATCCATTTTATTGGCATTGGCGGCATTGGAATGAGCGGTATAGCAGAAATTCTACACTCAATGGGTTACTCTGTACAAGGGTCTGATTTATCTCAGAGCTATGTCACCGACAATTTACTTACCTTAGGGATCTCAATAAATTTCGGCCATGCGGCTAGTAATGTCGACAATTGCTCCTTGGTGGTTAAATCTACTGCAGTTAAAGACAATAACCCGGAAATTATCCGTGCCCACGAACTTGGTATACCGATTATACAGCGCTCCAAAATGCTTGCAGAAATAATGCGGTTCAAACAATCCATTTCTATTTCTGGCACTCATGGCAAAACCACAACTACTTCATTGGTTGCCTGCTTATTAGAGGCAGCAAATTTAAACCCAACCGTTATTAATGGCGGCATAATAAACAGCAAAAAAACCAATGCTTACATAGGAGATGGCAAATATTTGGTTGCTGAGGCTGATGAGTCTGATGGAACCTTTATTAAAGTCCCTAGTTATGCAGCTGTAATAACCAATATAGATCCAGAACATTTAGACTATTACCAAACATTTGAAAATGCGATTGCTGCCTACAGATCATTCATAACCAATCTACCATTTTATGGATTTGGGGTTCTGTGCTACGACCACCCTATCGTGCGCCAGCTTGGAACAAGCATTAAAGGCACTAAAGTTATTTCTTATGGCATTGAAGCTCAGTCCGCCGATATTCGCGCAATCAACATACGAACAGATATTGACGGCTCTACTTTTGATGTCGCGATCTCACAAGGTTACGCGCGTAAAAAAGACTTGAAATTCCATACCCTTAAAGACGTTAAATTACATTTGAATGGCAGACATAATGTATGCAATTCTTTATCAGCAATCGCTATAGGCTTAGAGCTTGGCATTGACCCTGACATAATCGCCAAATCTTTTTCTACTTTTGAAGGCGTCAAAAGAAGATTTACGAAAACTGGAAGCTGGGGAGGCGTTACTATTATTGATGATTACGCACACCATCCAATTGAAATTAAAGCAACTTTAAGCACAGCGCGTGATGTAGTAAATAACACTGGCGGTAGGGTTGTAGCAGTAATGCAACCTCATAAATATTCTAGGCTCAATGACCTTATGGATGACTTCAGTGAATCTTTTGCTGATGCGGACGAGCTGATAATTGCTGATGTTTACTCAGCTGGGGAAGCAGCTATACCGGGAATAGATGCGCAAGAATTAATCAGGCGCGTAAAATTAAATATTAAAAAAGATGCAATCTATTTGCAAAATCCAGAAAAGCTACCAGAGGTTATTAATAAACTTGCCAAAACCCCCGATCTTGTAGTACTTTTAGGAGCAGGGAATATCACTAAATGGGCATATGACTTACCGAAGAATTTGGAAAACTTATCTAAATGTGTTGCTGACACTAAATCTTAAAATAAACTGGGATGATAGAGATAGTTTTTGGCAAAAGATGCGCCCCAGCATCCAATTTATTTTGAGATTTGCTTTAAGTTCAGCGATTGCTAGTTGTCCTGTGGCTGCATTAGGCTATACCATAGAAGATGCAATGATCATGGCGCACGAAAATAATAATAAGGTTTTGGCTGAATATCAAAATCTTGAAGCCAGCAAAATGGCAAAGCCAAAAGCATATGGTGAATTTTTACCAACTGTTAAGTTGAATAATGCTAACTCTCATACTAAATATGAAAATCCAGCTGTCAAAGCAACTGTAGGGGATCCATACTACAGACAATACGGCGCTACCATAAGCCAACCGTTATTTAATGGAGGCTCTAGTTATGCGCAAGTAAAAATAGCTAATAATATAGTAGAATCCAGCCTGGAAAAGTTAAAAGATGTTTCTAATTCAATTACCGTAAATGCTGTTCAAGCCTATGAAGGAGTACTTGCTGCTCGTGAGATTTTTAACATCAATATACAAAATGAAGAAATTTTTGAAAAATATTTAGAGTTCACCAAAATAAGATTTGAAGCGGGAGTTATCACTCGCACAGATGTTCTACAAGCCGAGGTAAGGCTTTCTGATGCAAAAGCGCAAAAGGAAAGCGCTTATGCCAACATGCGAAATACTGAAGCGAATTTTGAACACATAATTGGCACAGCACCACTTGACTCAATGGATGCGATACAAATTGATAATATAGCACTACCAAGCACTGTTGATGAGTTGATAGAGATAGCTAAGCAAAATAACCCCACTTTAAAAACCTATCAATATGGCACTAAAAATGCCAAGTATCAGGTTAATGTTGCAGCTGCTCAAATACTCCCAACCGTAAGCGCCAATGCGACTATCGCCAGACTTAATAAAAACAATATAAGCTCAACCGCTTCTAATAACACTTACACACTCCAAGTAAGCGTTCCACTTTTCCAAGGCGGCGGGGAATATGCTAATATAATAGAGAAAAAACACTTAGCAAGAAAAGCAGATTTTGACGAAAAAGAAATTGAAAATCAACTTATCGAAACTTCGATATCTGTTTGGAACAATAATAAAACCTCTAAGTCTATTGTAAAAGCTAGGTTTGATGCTATAACCGCAGCAGAGAAAGCTCTAGAAGGTGTAAAAGAAGAAGTTAATGTTGGAACGCGCACCACCATTGACTTATTAAACGCTCAAAGCGAGCTTTTCAATGCCAAGGTTACTTACAGAAATGCCAAAGCAAGTTTAGTAATTTCAGTTTATCAGATGCTTCAAGTAATGGGGCAGATAGACCCTATTAATCTTGATTACAACAGTTGAGTAGATTTGAAAAAATAGCCTGCATATGCGATTTCTCCTCAAAAACCGCATCGGAAGCTTATAAAGAGCTTAGCAATAGATACCAATTTATTGATGCTAATAGCCTTGACCTTGAAGACCCAGACGTGATAATAGCCTTGGGCGGTGATGGCTTAATGCTAAAAGTTTTGCATAGGTATATAGGTCGCAGCATTCCAATTTATGGCATGAACAGAGGCTCCGTGGGTTTCTTGTTAAATACATATAAACCGGATTCTCTGATTGAACGCCTAGAAAATTCCGTACAATTTCAACTGCATCCATTGGAAATGAAAGTAAAAACTCTAGATGGGCAATTGACTTCTGAACTTGCTATCAATGAAGTGTCTATGCTTAGACAAACTAACCAAGCTGCAAAAATAAGGATTTCTGTAGATGGTGAAGAGCGTATATCATCACTAGTATGTGATGGGGTTTTGGTTAGCACTCCAGCGGGCAGTACAGCCTATAATTTCGCAGCCAACGGGCCAATTATACCACTTGGGTCTAATGTGCTATCTATTACTCCTATAAGTCCGTTTAGACCACGAAGATGGCGCGGTGCTTTGCTTTCACATGATAATAAAGTTCTGTTTGAAGTTATCGATCCTTTAAAACGCCCCGTAAGTGCTGTAGCAGACTTTAATGAGGTGCGCGATGTAATATCGGTTCAAGTTTATGAACGCAAAGATATTGTATTAAAATTGCTGTTTGATAAAGAAAATAATATCCAAGACCGTATAATCAAAGAACAATTTATGCCTTGATGGGTGCGCATTATACCAAAACCCATTCTATAGCTAAACCCTTATAAAATGGACAGATGCGCTTGTATTGGAAAAATTTGGGAAGAGAAAAAAGTGCTTTAATATGAATATATTGAAGACTTTTTTATCGCTTAAAATTTTTTCAAGGCGAGATGCAAGTGTTTAGTTTAGAATGGGTTTTGGTATTAACCGTTTATTAAACAATAGCTGCTATCCTTAGTTATTATGATTGATTAAAGGTGTAGCATGATTACTGACCCGAAAATAGAAGCGCTCTTAAGAAAAGCTTCACCAATTTTGTTACCTGATGTGTTTTTCGATTCATTCGATCAAGAAATTTTAAATATGATGCTTTTGAACTCTGCTAAAATAGGAAACCTAAGGTTTTTCAACTTATTACTCAAACAAGGTGCAGAAATAACAGAAGATGTAAAAAAAGCAGCGGAAGGCAAGGCTCAAATACTAGAAGCAATTGAACCCTATGAATCATTTGTTAAAAGTTTTAATGAGAAGATAGAAGAGCTAAAAGAAGATGTAAAAAATAATGTAATATCTCCAGAAAACATTGGAACAGCACTGGATGGTATATTTAACGGATTTTTGACAAATGATCACAAATTTTGGGACAAAATAAAAAACACCGATTTCATCTTAAATTTTTTCGAAAGAATAAAAGTGGGATTTATGTCGTTCATAAAAGGACAAAATTACGATGACATATTAGTTCAAAATGTTTCCGAGAAATTAGAGGTATTTTTTGAAAGCATTAAGGCGAATATAGATAAAGATGTTGGTTTTGCTGCAAGGCTCAAGAGCCAAAAAGCAATAGAAGCAACAAAGCAAAACCAGCGTTGATATAGCTAATCCCTTATAAAATTGGTACGAAAATCAAGAATTTTCTCATAAATTTTTGCCTATTTTACGCATGGAATATAGATATATTTCAAAGGCAAAATAGGTGAAAATTTATTGAAAAAGCGCAGCATTAGCGTATCCATTTTATAAGGGATTAGCTATATACGCTTATGTCCAATTATTTTTGGGATTTAGTATTAGGTGTTCTGGTGTTGATGGTATCCAGAACGTCAAAAGGATTTTGCATTTTTTTAGTTTCTGGTTGTTGAGTTAATTTTGAATTGCGCTTTTCTGTTAGCATTATTTCTGAGGATAGAGACTTAGGCTGCATAGAAGAATCTTTACTCAATACATCATGATTTTGCGATGCAGAACTTTTTTGCTGCGCTTCCGCATAACCAAGGCTTGAAGCTGGTTTATCTTCAACTTTAGCCTTGCTGCGCTCGATATGTTTTGGAGCCCTTAAATGCACGTCAGTGTTAACGGAATCATCCTCTATTTTATTGGTATATTTCTTTGTTATTTTTAAATTAGGATCCAATAAATTATTATACACCAACTTATCTTGATTCAATACCTGTTGCCCTCCAGGATCACTTGGTATTGTTTTAACAGCGGTGTGATCGGCTTTGATCAAAGGGATTTCATCAATAGTCGTTAGATGTTTTGCATATTTGAATGCATTATATGCCAGTACTGCAAGAGTTATTGAACACGCAGCAAGCATTATAAAGCCAAATATACTCTTAAATTTTGAACTAGATTTGCTCTCTATATCTGGTTTAGGAAAAGATTCCAACTGCTCTTTAAGGTCAAAAAGCAAAGAGCGCGGGTAAGGTTGTTTAGAAGGGTTTACTTTTCGCGCATGTAACTTCATAACTAAATTATCATATCTTAGATTTGATCGCTCTCTGCCTCAAGCTCATTTTTCCTACTTTCTGAAAGCTTCTTAATTAATTTAGTTTCCTTAAAAATTGAGTATAAACCCCCAGTTATTATTAGCCCGTATCCAATAATGGAGTATCTATCGGGAACTTCTAACAAAATTAGGTAACCCAGTAACCCAGTAAAGACAAGCCTTGTATAGTCAAACGGCATTACCGTTGACATATCTGCAAATTTAAATGCTTTAAAGAAAGCTACGGAATGAATCAGATAACAAATTGCAATTACAAATATATATTTTAAATGCCAGATTTCAAGTGTGTTCCATTCGTAAAGTGCGAAAGGCAGGGAAAACATTGTAGAAAACAACATCATATAAAACAATTGCGCTTTAGTGCGCTCAGTGCTGCCTAACATCTTAATTGTAGTGCAATTAAGTGCCCAGAATATCAAAGCCAAAAATAAGAAAACATAATATTTATTAAAAACCACAAACCCAGGCTTTACTATTAACGCAGCGCCAATGAAGCCAAATAAAATCATGATAAATTTTTCAGAAGTAAATTTTTCCTTAAAGTAAAAGATACCTATCAAAATTACTAAGATATGATCTAAGTAAGTAATAGCTGCGGCATTGGAAACAGGTAAATTGGAAACAGCTATAAAAAAACATACTGTGCCAAGCAAACTAAAAGTACCTCGCGCTACATGCATCCCAATTCTTCTAGTACGAATATTTTTCCTGTAATCACCCCAAAAACACCAAGGAGTAATGGCTAAAAGTATGGTGAATTTATAAAGAAATGCCACCTGAAATGGATGCAAAGATTGTGTTAGGTTTTTAGACATCACATATAAAATAGACATGCAAATAGCATGTAATATCATAAGCAATATTCCAGAGACCGATTTGCTGGGCTTATATCTACTTTTAACGGCAGCTTTAGGAGTGCTCATATTCAGACTCTAACTTCTTAATTTCAAATTCTTTTATCTTTTTGCGGCGCTTGGCCTCAGACCTAATTAAATATATGCCAGAAGAAACTATGAGCGCATATCCAATGTAAGATCCAAGCTCTGGGGTTTCTCCAAATAACAATAGGCCCAAGATACCCGCAAAAACTAATCTACTATAATCAAATGGAATAACAGTAGAAAGATCAGCATACTTTAAAGCTTTGAAGAAAGCAATGCTATGTGTAAAGTAACAAACAGCTAGAAGCACTAAATACTTAATGTGCGATAAATTCAGGCCGAGCCCATCTAATGAAAGCATCTCATAAGGATATCTAATCTGCACCACTCCAATATTTGCTACGGTTTGCCATTTCATGAATGCCAATGGAAAAGCAATTATACAAGAAAACAGCAAGACATAAAATAACTGCACTTTGGTTTTTTCTGTTTTACCTAATATCTTTATTACCGTACAATTACTAGCCCAAAATCCGATAGACATGAATACGAACATGTAATATGGGTTGATGTTAGCGAACATTTTTGTAGGAGCGGTTGAGCTGAAATCTATTATAGATGGATTGACAACTAAGATAGCCCCAGCAAAACTCAGAAGTATACCCAAAATTTTTGCAACTGTAGCTTGCTCTTTGAAGTACAGAACCCCTATTATAACTAAAACCACTTGTTCAATATATCCTATCGCGGTTATGTCTACCAGTTCAATATGTTTAATGGCATAATATAAAGCACTGTAGAAATCGCAGATAGAGTCCTGGAAGATTATCAGGTTCCAAGGTTTAAGGCATATTGACTGATGATCATAGTGCCACACTGTGTAATAGTCTACTCCAAAGTTGTTAG
>JAJTHY010000145.1 GCA_021298045.1 Candidatus Jidaibacter sp. | reverse complement strand
TGACTATGAGTAGATGGAGCGCCACATTCACAGCGAAGATTTTAGAGGTTTTTGCTTTAAATTACAAGGTATTAATTGAAGCTTTTATCCATGTTCGTGTTGTAACGCCGTTGCTTCTGAATTTTAATGCGGTCGCCCTGCTTGTGTTATCAGTGATGCATGACTTTTGACGGACAGACTATTTTACAACGACTTGGATAAATCAGCTCTTTTCTTGTAGCTTTTTAATCAGAGATTCAAAGCCGCCATTATTCATTATTGAAGCAAATTCCGACCGTTGCGTTGATATCATGCTAACACCTTCCGCTATAATATCGCGCATTTTAAAAGAACCAGAATCGTACTTAAGTCTATATTCTACTTTGTAAGGTGATGAATTCTCATCAACAGGCTTAATTTCTGTAGATACTAAATATTGGTCTACGTTTAGGTCTTTGCTGCCACGAATATCAAATTTTTGACCATTATAATCTCTGAAAAGAGGCACATATGAAGCAAATAGATATTTTCTATATTGCTGCAAATATCTAACTTTTTGTTGGTCATTTAAATTTTGCCAATACTTACCCAATACAAATTTACCAATCCAATCAATATCTGCAACATCTGCAAAGATTGCCCTAAGTTTAGTTTCTTTGTCAGAATCTGCTATAGGCTGCTTAAGCAGCCCTTCAACCCTAGAAGCTGTGGAATTGACAAAATCTTTTGCACCCTGTGAGTTATTTGCGTATCCATATGAAGAGCTGGCAAAAGTCAGCATAGCAAAAAATAGACAAGTCTGTATATATCTGAACATTTTTAATTACCTTATTATTTCGTAAATTAACTTCTAGTATTTCAAAGTGTTAGCGCTTTTGCAAATAGATACTTCGTATCGTGGAATATTTATCCAACGAAGTCTTATCAACTTGATCTAACACTTTAAGTAGTCTCTGTCTCTTGTCAACAAATTCAACCGAATACCGTATACCTAACACCCTATTACGCACCAACTTATGCTGCTTAACATGATGAAATTTATAGTAACCCCAAGGGTCCATAAGCACATCAACTGCAAGAGATGGAGCATCCCTCAAGCTTGAAGGCCCAAGTATTGGCAACACTAAATATGGTCCTTTTTCTATTCCAGCTTTTTTTAACGTCAAACCAAAATCTGTTGGCTTTGGCTTAATATTAGCAGCAGATGCTACATCCACAATCCCAAGAACCCCAACCGTTGAATTGGTTAAAAACCTTCCCATGGTGTCGGCCGCTTTTTCTGGTTCTCCCTGTAGCACATGGTTCACAAAATAAACTGGCTCATGCAAATTAGAAAGCACTGACTTGAATACATCCCTGGCAAAAGTTGGCACCACAGCTTCATATACATGGGCAATAGGCTTAAAAAGAATAGAATCAAGGAATTCATTAAATCCAAATACTGCTCTGTTAAAGCCTTCAAATTCATCAAGCTCATCAACCTCATTGTTATTTTCTGCAACATGAACCTCGGAATGGTCGATGTCGGATATGTTGACTACTTCAATACCCCCATGCTCTTCCTCCAAAGCAAACGCATTATCAGATTCATTCACGAAAATTAAAACAGCAATAACAGTGCAACTTAAGAATTTAAACATATAAAAGAAACTACATTGAAATATCTATACTTTAATTAGTAACATTAATTTTCCATTATCTCCATCAGGAAATTTCACATCAACAGAACTTTTAATAGATAATCCACAATCTAAGGCTACCTTAGCCACATATGCTTCATCAAATTGAAATTCTTCAAAAAGACTGTCAAAATGCACTTTATCTTGTGAGCTAACTTTATAGGTCAAGGCAATCACCCCACCTGTTTTTAGCATTTCTTTGCAACTAGTCAACAACTTAAGTGGATCGTTAAAATAGCTAATAATTTTTGAAGCTATGATAATATCAAATTGCTTATCAATTTCTTTAGAAAAATATGATTCAAAGCTTTCTTCAAATAAAATATCATAGCAAGGCGCGTGATCGATTTTAAGAGCTTTGCAAATCTCTATCATCTTAGATGAAAAATCCACACCCACAATAGAACCAGAAACCTTATTAGATTTCAGCATTTTAGCTATATAACCGGTGCCGCAGCCAAGATCTAAAACCTTGTTTCCATATGGTGAACCAACTTCATTCACATACGCATTTATCTGTTTATACACTTCATCTTGAGGTAAATTTGGTTTACTAAAAAATATTTCATCATATCTCTCAGCTAAAAGATTAAATGTACGCTTCACAATACTTTGCGGTATTGCCTTTATATTTTGTATCCTTCCATATGCTAAATCATAACAATATTTTGCTTCTTCGCGGAAAGTAGTATCCATACCCTTTAAATAACTTTCTATATAAGGTTTAGCTTTTTCAATTTGATTTCTCTCGATGTAACATCTGCCAATGAAGTAATCTATCTGCCCACTTACCTTAAAAATTTTCTTAAGCATTTTGAATCTAAAAATAGCATCAGAAAGATTTCCAGAATTATAATGATACATACCCAGATCGTAGTTAGTATGCTCCAGATTTTTCATCTTTTTTCTAACTTCTATAAGCTCATACTTTGCCTTATTAAGCAAATCAACAACCGCTTCTTTTAAATTTTTATCACCAAAGCTAGCTTTAAATTTATCTAGTAGCTTTTCAAATATAGAGCGGATAAGCCCAATAAAATTAGAGAAAACCATTTAAAAACCCAGAGTTAATTGTTGATCGATTTCAACACAAATTGAAGGATACCACCATTATTGATGTAATCAACCTCAACTTCTGTGTCAACACGACTCTCTAGGTTAAATTCTTGTTTGCTACCATCAGATCTGGTTAAAATACATTTAACTTGCTTGCGAGGAGTAATATTTTCAAGACCAATAATGTCAAAAGATTCGTCTCCCTTAAGCTTCAAATCAGCTCTTGTCATTCCTTCAGTAAACACCAATGGAACTATTCCCATACCTACAAGATTAGATCTATGTATACGCTCAAAACTTTCGGCTATTACGGCCTTCACTCCTTGAAGCTTTGGCCCTTTGGCTGCCCAATCTCTAGATGATCCTGTACCATACTCTTTACCAGCTATTATGATTGTTGGAATGCCTTCTGCTAGATAAAGCATTGCAGCATCGTAAATGCTAACTGGATCTCCCTTACCCTTATAGCGGGTAAAACCGCCCTCCACTTCTGGTGTCATCTCATTTCTGATACGGACATTTGCAAAAGTACCACGCATCATAACTTCGTGGTTGCCGCGGCGAGCGCCGTAAGAGTTAAAATCATGCGCTTGAATATTATGCCCGTTTAAGTATTTGGCTGCAGGGCTGATTTTAGAAATAGACCCCGCTGGGCTTATGTGATCTGTAGTTATGCTATCTCCAAAGACCGCGAGTACTCTTGCGGACTTTATATCCTTAAGTGATTGCTCATTCTCCATATTTTGAAAATATGGTGGGAGCTTTATATATGTGCTTGAATTATCCCATGCATAAGTAATTCCTGGTGACACAGGAAGATCCTGCCACTGAGCATCACCCTTAAACACATTTGCATATTTTTCAACAAACATTTTTGAGTCAACATTTTTTGCCACATAGTCAGCTATTTCTATATTGGTAGGCCAAATGTCTTTTAAGTAAACTTCTTTGCCACCCTCGCCAACACCTAAAGGCTCTTTAGTTAAATCAATATTCATAGACCCTGCTAAAGCATATGCAACGCACAACATTGGAGATGCTAAGTAATTAGCGCGCACCAATGGGTGCACCCTGCCCTCAAAATTCCTATTTCCAGAAAGCACAGCTGCAACTACCAAATTATTTTCACTAATAACTTTTTCAATTTCTTCCAAAAGCGGTCCAGAATTACCTATACAGGTTGTGCAACCGTAACCCACTAGGTTAAAACCAAGCGCGTCTAAATCTTTTTGTAAGCCGGCTTTTACCAGATATTCTGTTACAACCTTTGACCCGGGAGCAAGTGAGGTTTTAACCCAAGGCTTCACTTTGAGCCCTAATGCTAATGCCTTGCGAGCTACAAGCCCTGCTCCAATCATTACCGAAGGGTTAGAGGTATTTGTGCAGCTAGTGATAGCAGCTATCACCACATCCCCATTTTTTATAGAATATTTACCACTACCGACAGCAAACTCTTTCCCCATATTTGTGGCGTTCTTATTTAGCTTTGGTAGCTCTTCAGCAAAGTTATCGTTTACAGAAGATAAAACCACTTTATCCTGAGGGCGTCTTGGACCAGCCATGGTTGGTTCTATATAGGCTAAATCTAGATGAACTGTGTCAGTGAATTTCATTTCTCCACGATCATCCCTCCAAAGGCCTTGGACCTTGGCATATTTTTCCACAAGCTCAATTTGGCTTTGACTCCGGCCAGATAATTTCAAGTACTTCAAGGTCTCTTCATCTATTGGGAAAAATCCACAAGTAGCACCGTACTCTGGGGCCATATTCCCGATTGTCGCACGATCAGCAAGCGGAAGATGGCTTAGCCCTTCGCCATAAAATTCTACAAATTTATTCACCACACCTTTTGCACGTAGCACATTAGTTACGGTAAGCACTAAGTCAGTTGCAGTTACACCTTCACGCATTTTACCAGAAAGCTCAACCCCTATAACTTCTGGTATAACCATAGACGTAGGTTGACCAAGCATTGCCGCTTCTGCCTCGATACCACCTACACCCCAACCAAGCACTGCAAGGCCGTTTACCATAGTAGTGTGGCTGTCAGTTCCAACTAAGGTATCGGGATAAACAAATGTTTCACCGCCCACTTCTCTTTGCCAAACTACTTTAGCTAAGTATTCAAGGTTAACTTGGTGACAAATACCGGTTCCAGTTGGTACCACTCTAAAATTATTAAAAGCGCTTTGCCCCCATTTCAAGAAGGTATATCTCTCTTTATTGCGGCGGACTTCCTGTTTTACATTCTCGTCAAATGAACCTGCAGAGGCATAAGAATCAACTTGAACTGAATGATCTATTACCAAATCCACCGGAATTAGTGGATTAATTTTTTGAGGGTCTCCGCCAATCGCAATCATCGCATCACGCATTGCCGCTAAATCTACAACAGCTGGAACACCTGTAAAATCCTGCATAAGCACCCTACTTGGGAAATAAGCTATTTCATGGCTCGACCTACAATTCTTTAACCACTCAGCAAGCGCTCTTATATCTTCTGCTTTTACAACTTTGCCATCTTCAAATCTTGCTTGATTCTCGAGTATAATTCTAAGTGTAATTGGTAATTGGCTAAGCTTTAACCCTATTTGTGCAGCTATAATGTTTAAATCATAATAGCTATAAGTTGCACCTAACACCTCTAATTTTTTTTTGGCTTTAAAAGTGTCTGTGGTTGAGAATTTCATATGCGTTCCAAAAATTTATCACAATTAAGATCTTAGACAAAAACCTGATCTTAATGCAAGAACTATAATGGAATCATTATCTCTTCACAGAAAAAGAAGAGCCGCACCCACAACGTCCGGATTCATTGGGATTTATAAACACAAAGCCTGATTTAACTTTCTCATCCACAAAATCTAAAGTAGTTCCGATTATGAATATTACCGCTTTAGGATCAACTATCACAACCACCCCTTTATCTTCAATGGTCTCATCAAACTCGCCCTTTTGATCGCAATATTCAAAAGTGTATGATAACCCAGAACACCCGCCTTGCTTCACTCCAACTTTAATGCCAACAGTCGGTTTATCTCGTTTGGCAATTAAAATTTTAATGCGCTCTGCAGCGGCATCCGTTATAGACAATATTTGCTTTGTTGGACTAGACATGATTTTATCAATTTTAAATATTTCATGAAGATGATTTAGTTTGATAATCTTTAATAGCCGTCTTAATAGCATCCTCTGCCAAAACAGAGCAATGTATCTTAACAGGAGGAAGAGATAACTCCTCCGCAATATCAGAATTTTTTATCTGCAACGCTTCTTCCAAAGTCTTCCCTTTAATCTGCTCTGTGGCAAGCGAGCTTGCAGCAATCGCAGAAAGGCAACCAAAAGTACGGAATTTTGCATCTTCGATTACACCAGTTTCAGGATTTATTTGAATCTGTAATTTCATTACGTCTCCACAAGAAGGCGCCCCAACTAATCCAGTGCCTACATTAGGAGAGCTTTTATCTA
>JAJTHY010000002.1 GCA_021298045.1 Candidatus Jidaibacter sp. | reverse complement strand
CGAGGAGCTTTAGCGACGAAGCAATCCAGAAAAAGTAAGGAAAAAGAACTGGATCCCCTTAGCTATCGCTCGCGAAGACGATAAGATTTATAAAACCTATATTCCCCCAACAGTACCAGAATTTTAATGCGGTTGCCCTGTGTTCATAGTGCATATGATTGCAAATTTCCCTTTATTTTCCGCAGAAATAGCATATTCTATCAGGTTATTAATTTGGATTAAGATTGGTATGAATAAGAACAACGACATGCTCCGCAACTTTTTTGTTTGGATACTTATATTCACTTTTGCATTATTTATTTTTGATTACTTTGGTAATATTCAGGCGGCTTCTGGCAGGATAGCATTCTCTGAGTTCTTGCAGCAAGTAGATGCTGGGCAGGTTTCTGAAGTTGTTATCAGAGGGGATAACATTGAGGGTAAATACTCTGATGGCAAAAGGTTTTCTACCATGGTTGCAAACTACCCTGGCTTGGTAGATAGGCTAGTGGGCCATGGTGTGAAGTTTGAAGTCTCTTCTACGGAATCTACTTTAGGTACATTCTTTGGCATTATTCTCTCTTGGTTTCCACTGCTTTTGTTGCTTGGTGTTTGGATATTCTTTATGCGACAAATGCAAGGTGGTGCAGGCAAAGCTATGGGGTTTGGTAAGTCTCGGGCGCGCATGCTTTCAGACAAAAATAATACGGTAACTTTTGCTGATGTTGCTGGGATAGAAGAGGCAAAAACAGACTTAATGGAATTGGTAGACTTTTTAAGGGACCCCAATAAATATCAAAAATTAGGTGGAAAAATTCCAAAGGGCTGCTTACTCGTTGGGTCTCCTGGTACTGGTAAAACATTGCTTGCGCGTGCAATAGCTGGCGAAGCCAAAGTTCCATTCTTTACTATTTCTGGATCAGACTTTGTAGAAATGTTTGTGGGTGTTGGTGCTAGCCGCGTTCGCGATATGTTCGAGCAAGCTAAGAAGCATTCTCCGTGTATAATTTTTATTGATGAGATTGATGCAGTAGGTCGCCATCGTGGTGCTGGTTTGGGAGGCGGTAATGACGAGCGTGAACAAACGCTTAACCAATTACTAGTTGAATTAGATGGATTCACCACAAATTTAGGTGTGATAGTAATTGCGGCAACTAATAGGCCAGATGTGCTCGACCCAGCGCTATTGCGCCCTGGTAGGTTTGACAGGCAGATAGTTGTGCCAACCCCAGATATAAACGGAAGAGAGCAAATTCTTAAGGTTCATGCAAAGAAAGTGCCTTTAGGTCCAGATGTTGATTTAAGAACAGTAGCACGTGGGACTCCTGGTTTTTCTGGTGCTGACCTTGCTAATATTATTAATGAATCTGCATTACTTGCGGCGCGCAAAAATCATAATGTGATTGTGATGAGTGACCTTGAAGAGGCTAAAGATAAAGTGATGATGGGTGCTGAGCGCAGATCTATGGTAATGAAGGAAAGTGAGAAGAAGCTAACCGCTTACCACGAAGGTGGGCATGCATTGGTAACCATTCATATGCCGGTTTCTGACCCTATCCATAAGGCCACAATCATACCAAGGGGTAGAGCTTTAGGTATGGTGATGAGACTTCCTGAAGATGATAGATTCTCCGTTACTAAAGAAAAACTTCTGGCTGATTTGGCAATTGCAATGGGCGGACGTGTAGCGGAAGAATTGATATTTGGAGAAGAGCAAATAACAACTGGTGCTTCATCTGATATCAAAATGGCTACAACGCTTGCGCGCAAGATGGTTACTCAATGGGGTATGAGCGATAAAATCGGCCCGGTACTGGTGAGTGATGAGCAGGAGGAAGTTTTCTTAGGGCATTCAATTGGGCGCGAAAATCGCAAGTCTGATACTTTAACTACGGTTATAGATGATGAGATCAAGCGTATTGTGGAAGAGGCTTACGTTACAGCTAAGAAAATTCTTAAGGATAACATTGATCAGCTACATCTACTTGCAAAAACATTGCTGGAATATGAAACGCTTAGTGGCGATGAAATAGTTGCCTTGTTGAAAGATGGCAAGATTGAGCGCAAGGCGGAAGAGCCAATTGTGGAGGGTTTATCATCTTTCGCAAAGCCTGAAGAGCCCATAAAATCTGTAAAAAAACGGCTACGTAAGAACGATAATTAGACTTTTATAGCGTATGTAATATAATTTTAATATTATAATGCTATAGTGGTGCGTTAAGTATTTTTCTGGTTACTATGTTTTGGTATGGTTTTATTGTTTGTGTTGGCACTGCCTTAGGGGGCGGCATTGGTTCTTGGCTTGCGGCATCTTCCGTTTATATCGGTGCAGCACTTGGTTTTCTGGGTTCTTTTTGGTACTGTAAAGAAATAGACTATGAATTGCATTGCATGAAAAGAGCAGCGCTCCTTGCTTGGACGGGGGATGTTGACAATGGGTTTATCCATAATGTAATAACATATGGTTATATCGAAGACGTAGAGTATTATCTGGTGAGAGGTGCAAATATAAATAATGTATTTAAAGATTTAGGTACACCTCTGCACTACGCGATAACGAACAATAGTAAGGGTATCCTGGAATACCTTTTGAAACATAATGCGGACATTGACTTTGTGGTTCCCAAGCTAGGGTCACCTTTGCACTATGCATGCAAGATGGAAAAATTAGATCTTGTGAAACTTTTAATACAAAACAATGCCCAGATAAACATATGTGATGATCAAGGATACACGCCTTTATATTATGCTTTTGCCAATAACAAATTATCAATTATAGAAATACTGCTGGAGAATTTTGCAGACTTCAAAAGCATGAAGGATGCTGAAAAGCTTTTACCCATAGTAGTGCAAAAAGGCTATTATGAAGCTGCAGAAAAGTTGATATCTTTGGGGGCTGATCTAAATATTGTTGATGCAAAAGGAAAGACAGCAATCTTTTACGCCATAGAAGGAAAAGATATAAAGCTTTTTAATTTACTAGCCGAGAGCGGCGCTGATTTAAACAGCATTGACCCTGAGACTGGCAACACACTTTTACACATCGCTGTGTACAATCATTTACCTAATGTTTTTGAAATGATTGCCGATACCAAAGGCGTAGAGCTCAATGGTATTAATAAAGCTGGTGATTCAGTAATGACTGTCGCTTTGCTGAACAACGAGCTTGAATTAGCTAAATTTATAAAAAGCAAAGGCTGCTTGTTTGATGCCAAAAAAGAAGGAGAGCGGATTATTATAAATGCCGCTAAAAATGGGCATTTGGATATTTTTAAATATCTAGTGGAAGACCTGCATGTAAACATAAATGCAATTGATTCTCAAGGAAACCTGGCTGTTTATTATGCGAAGGGCGATCTTGTTAAATATATATGTGAGCGTGGTGGCAATGTAAATTGGGAGAATTCCGCAGGAGAGACTTTATTGCATACGGCGGTAAAAAATGGAGACAGGGAAAAAGTAAAAACTCTTCTGGATAAAGGGGCTGACCCACGTAAGGAAAATAATGAAAGCGTTTCCATATTATATGATGCGCTTTTTCATGGTCACGTGAATATAGCAGAGGATTTATTTAATGCAGTGCCTATGCGTAAGAAAGAATTCATGATGAGCTCGGGGATATATAACTCAAGCGATATTATCAATAATGCTGCTTCCAAGGGTTGGGATGATGTTTTGGACTTCTATATAAAACATTATGGTTATGATATCCTAAATTTAGGTAATAGCATTTTTATTGCGCTATCAAATAACAAACCATATACAGCTGGAAAACTTAAGCAGATGGGCGCGAGATTCGTAAAAAAGTCTCCGGAAAATATAGAGCTATTTTCTAAGGCGGTTAGGAGTGAATGGTATCATGTTGTCAAAAAGATGCTCGAATTTGGTATTAGTGTGGACGCACCGGATGCAAACGGCCGTACACCCAGTTACTATGCTATGAATAATAAAACCATTGATGTGTTGAAATTGCTATGTAATCACGGTGCAGATCTTAATAAAGTTGACCGTGCCACAAACTCAACGCTGCTATATGTAGCTGTCCTAAAACGCAGAGCCGACTTCGTTAAATTTCTATGTGACAGAGTGGATGTTAACAAACTTAATGGAGAAAAAAGTGAGACCGCTTTGGTGCGTTCAATAAAAAACGGATCTCTGGAAATAGCAAAATTGTTGGTGGCCAGAAGTTCAAAAGAAGGTTTAAACATAGTTGATGTAGAAACCGGTAAAACACCTTTGCAATTGGCGCTTGATTCAGCTCAAATGCAGGTGATTGAGCAATTGTTGCAACATCCGCATGTAGAGCTTAAGAGGATAGATTTTACGGCAATTTCAAAATCATCCCCTGGCTTAATCATTAAGGTTTTTGAAACCCTTCTCGAAGCGAAAAAAATAAATCCTAATGAAAAATGTTTTGCTGACGGTCAAACCTTTATGCATGTGGCTGCAAAATTGGGTGACCTATCACTTATTGAAAAGCTCAAAAGCTTAGGAGTGAGCTTGGAGACCCAAGATGATAATGGACTTATGCCTGTGCGAATTGGATATGAAAGTGATGCTAGTAAAGAGTGTATAACTGCTCTTACGCCGGGTATGGAATGTAAGCCACCTATTACTGAGCCATCTGTGCCACCACTAGAGAGTGAGGGTCTGAATCCAGTAGTTACCCCTCCATCTGCGCCGCCGCTTCAAGAAGAATTGCATAAACCTCATGACGGGTAATAATGGTAGCATTTAAAGCAAGAATGAAGATATTTGGTGTATGTTGCCATCGCACTCGCTGATTTAGCTAACCTTTTCTTTATGAGCAAAAAATACTAGAAATACCAATAACTTATATATAAGATTAATTTGGTAAAACTTTATAAATAGGTAATTAAATGGAAAAGTATACCTTCTCTATGCGCACAATGCATTGGATTATGGCGGCTTTATTGTTGGTGCTTGTAATAGTGGGCTTTGCCATGACAGGGCTTCCTGATGAGCAAAAAGGATATGTTTATGGCTTGCATAAGTCATTTGGGTTATTGGCTTTACTCTTTGTAATTTTGAGAATCATTAATCGTATGAGGAGCGAAATACCAGCGTCACCTTCCGAAATCAGTGCATTCTACAATAAACTTTCTGGTGGGGTTATGTTTTTAATGTATGTTTGCATGGTGGTAATGCCAATTTCAGGGCCTGTAATGTCTTGGGCATTTGGGCATCCAGTTGCCTTTTTTGGACTGCAGCTGCCAACATTGGTTGAACAAAACCCAGAGCTAGGCAAAATAGCAGCATTAGTTCATGAGTATATGGCATTTGCTTTGATAGCATTAGTTACGCTTCACGTTGCTGGTTTTTTAAAGCATTACTTTGTAGAGCGTGTGAATTTGCTGAATCGAATTTGGTAAATATACTCCGTTAACTTGAAAAATTGACGTTGTCGCTATATAGTAAGCGTACAGTAAAGGAGGTTTAGTGCAGCGGGTTAATCTAGTTTAATGTTCCACGGGAGAAGTTCTGCGATCTTGGATATCGGATGATCTTGTATCCGCTCAAATACCGCCCTTAAGTACTCCCACGGGTTTAAGCCATTTAGCTTTGCGGTCTCGATCAATGTGTACATTGTCGCTGCGCTGCTTCCGCCAATGTCCGAT
>JAJTHY010000110.1 GCA_021298045.1 Candidatus Jidaibacter sp. | reverse complement strand
TTAAGGGCGGTATTTGAGCGGATACAAGATCATCCGATATCCAAGATCGCAGAACTCCTCCCGTGGAACATTAAACTAGATTAACCCGCTGCACTAAACCTCCTTTACTGTACGCTTACTAATGAAGTGCTAAGACAAGAAGTGCGAATACAAAAATTTAATAGTTACGGGACTGGCGGAGTAAGGGTTTATCAGTCTAACTCTGATTACAATGGGGGAGTCACTCAGTATTATGGTAGAACCGGCACTGAAGTAAACGTCGCCAATAATGGAGGCTATAATTTTGGTGATATCCAAATTGGATGCATAACTCAAGGTAGTGGCGGTGGTGGGTTTTTATTACCCTGCTTTGCAACCAGCCTTGTAACCGCTTCTTTATGTTTTGCTGCATATGTGCTAACTAATACTAATGTTAGCAGCGGGATTGTTATGAACAATTCATCAATCGCTAATATATCGGCAAGCAATGGCTCTTTTATTTCTATAGGCTCTTCGCCATCCCCATTATTTTTGTTGCCGATTGCTGCTTTGGCTATGGGATATGGCATGTCTCAGTTTATTAAAAGTACGCATCCTGAAAATAACCAAAATACTGCTGAGAACAAATCAAGCGCGCAAGCTAACGTTCCTAATAATAAGGGGTTTGGTTTAGCGTCAGTTATTGCCGCTTGTGGATTAGGGTATTTTGCCGGCTCTGGTTATGCAAAATCTTCTAACATCTTCCCACTTGCAGTTGGTGCTATAGCTTGTGGCCTTATAGGCGCTGGGCTTAACGGCATGGTTACTGGGAAGTATAATTTTTTTATCTTCAACAGTGCAACTTGTAGCATCGATGCCAGTGATGCATCACATGTAGTGAATATATACTGGTTCTGTAATAACATGACTAGCAAAATAACATCCATGTGTCAAAAGATTGCTGAATTACATTTTCTCTGCAGCGGCATACATACTAATAACAACTATACTCAAGTTTAAGCACCAGAGAATTTATAGTATAGCTAAACCCTTATAAAATGGCTATGAAAAATACAACAAATCTTCACCTCTTAGTCATCCTCGCTATTGCTTGGGATCTTAAGATTCCGCAACAAGTGCGGAATGACAATTAAAGCAAAAACCGTGCCTTTTTTGTAGTTGAATTAGCTCTAATAGTCCTGCTGCAAAATAGGTTTGACAAAAAGTTTAGGGTGCCTGAGATGTCATCCTCGCGCATGCGGGGATCTTGCTGAAGAGCAGGTAAAACCTTAGATTCCATCCGCAGCAGGAATGACCGCATTCAATTTTTGGTTCGCTTTAACAAGATTAACCCAAATAAGTTTTTAGCTTGCTAATTATCGTATCAACAATAAAGTGGGCTTCCATATCCGTGCTTTCTATCGTAATGTCTGCCTGCTCAAAGATGGGGTAGCTCTTTGAGACCATCTCCTCAATTAACTCCTTTTTGTTCTCGCCTGCAAGTTGCGGCCTGGTATTTCTACGGGATACACGCTCGTGCAAAATTTCTATACTAGTTTTTAGCCAAATTGATGTTGCGGATTGCTTTATAACTTCGCGCACCTCATCATTAAAAAAGCTCTCTCCACCAGTGGAAAGTACTATGTTTCCATAACCTAGGATCTCTTTTATGATCTCGCTCTCTTTTTTCTTGAAATATTCTTCTCCGCGAAAATCAAAAATATCCACAACCGAAAGCCCTTCGCGCTCTTCTATCAATCTGTCGCTATCATAAAATTGTAGGTTTAGCTTGTAAGCTAGCCTTTTGCCAATTGTACTTTTGCCGCTACCCATCATGCCCACTAAGACAATTGGTTTTTTTATCAAGTTACGCATTATCAATATAATTTAAGTTTTTCAAAGACTTATCTAAATCATCAATTAAATCCTGAGCAGATTCAAGTCCTATGTTAAGTCTTATATAATTTCCTTCCATAACCCTAGTACGAATTGAAAGGGTTTGTAGTTCATAAGGTATAATTAGGCTTTCAAAGCCACCCCAAGAAAGGCCGATGCCGAAGTATTTTAGTTCATTTATGCATTTATATAAAGGTTCTTTATCACTTTTTTTCAGTACCACGCCAAAAACCCCTGCTGCACCTGTATAATACTGCTTCCATAAATGGTGATGTTTGAAGGTCGGTAGGGCAGGGTGCATAACTTGAGCCACGTATGGTTGCTCTTCTAGCCAGCGTGCGACAGCCATACCGGAGATATAGTGTTGATTTAGCCGCACGCTTAATGTTCTAAGCCCCCTTAGTACTAGATATGCATCCTCGGGGGAAGCGATGGCGCCATAATTTCTAAACCGTGAGCGTATAAAGTCATGATTTGGGTTTTTGTAGCTTATTGCCCCCATAATTACATCAGCATGGCCAGAAAAGTACTTGCTCAACGATTGCACAATAACATCTACCCCATGTTGCATGCCTTGAAAAAATAGTGGCGTTGCCCAGGTGTTGTCCAAGATACTAATCAAACCATATTCTTTAGTTATAGAGGTTAATTTTGCTATATCTTGAATTTCAAAAGTCCCTGAGCTTGGGCTTTCCATGTATACTGCTTTAGTGTTTTGTTTTATTAAGGATCTAATTCCTTCGGTTAAATTGGGATTATAATAAGTATACTCTATGCCTAGGCGAGGAAATTCTTCTTCCACAAATCGTTTAGTGCATTTGTAGGTTGCATCGGGGATTAATACATGGTCTCCAGCCTGCAAAAAACTCAGTAAAGCTAATATAATAGCAGACATTCCGCTTGATGTTAAAATTGTGTGGTCTGCGCCTTCCAAGGTGGAGATGGCATCTTCAAGCTCGTGTATGATGGTGGTGCCGGATCTTCCATAAGTTGCATCGGTATGGAAAGGAGAGTCTTCGCGCAAAAAATCCTCAACGCTTTCATAAATAAAAGTGGAAGACTTATATATTGGTGTGTTTACGCACTTGTCGTATTTTTTGGGATCTCTACCTAAATATAATAATGATGTGCTTTTAGTAGTCATTTTAAGCAGCGTCCCTGGTTTTATTTAATGTTTGTAACATTGAGGAAACCTCGGTCACTAAGGATTTCATTTCTTCAGCAGCAGCACTTTTTGGTTGAGTTTCGGTCACGCACTTACCTTCTGCTAAGCAAGACATGAAGGCTACGCGGTTGCCCAATTGCGTTTTAAAAATATTTTTAGGATATTCTTTTGTAACATCTTCGGCAAATTTTGAGTTATGAGGTACGCGGTTTAGCAAAAGTTTGTATGGTATTTTTTCATTGGTAGCCAAAGCTACACTTGCTTTTGTTGCCCAAAGATCGGCAGGGCTTGGTTGCACTGGAATAATAACCAAATCAGCAACTCTGATTACGGCTTTAGCATCGGTTTCAATATGTGGGGGGCTATCTACAATAATGTAGTCATACTCTTGTTGTAGGTTTGATAGCTCGCTATTGATTTTCCATCCAGATATTGAGAAAAAATACAGTCCTGTATAGTCCTCACCAAAGCGATCTTCCCTAAGGTTATACCAATGTTTTATGCTGCCTTGTGGGTCAACATCTATTACTGCAACCTTATTTCGTTTTTGCGAGAGGGCGACCGCAAGATGCGCTGAAATGGTTGTTTTTCCAACGCCCCCTTTTTGCTGAGCAACAGTTATCACGCATCCTTTTTTTTTCATAAGAAACCCAAACATAATCAGTGTCATAATAAGGTTATGAGCATAATATTTTTTATGCAAGCATTTGTATTTATGAGGAATTTGCCTTAGGATGCAAAAATAAGCTTGACGACGCTGCGGTTAGGTAATATTATCCGTCACCACCGATTAATTGCAAAATTAAGCGTAGGAAAATTTTTCGTAAATTTGGAGATTTTATTAATGCCAACAGTTAACCAGTTGATTGATAACCCTAGGGTTCGAAAGGTTGTGAAGAATAAGGTTCCAGCACTTAATGGCTGTCCTCAAAAGCGTGGTGTCTGCACCCGTGTATACACAACTACCCCTAAAAAACCTAACTCAGCGCTTCGTAAAGTGTGTAGAGTGAGGTTGACAAATGGGCATGAAGTTACAAGTTATATCCCAGGTGAGGGCCATAATTTGCAAGAGCACTCTGTTGTTCTTATCCGTGGTGGAAGGGTTAAAGATCTTCCAGGTGTTAGATATCACTGTATTCGTGGAACACTTGATCTACAAGGCGTTTCTGGGCGTAAACAAGCTAGGTCGCATTATGGTGCGAAGAGACCTAAGTAATATTATAGGGTATTAAAGAATGTCAAGAAGAAGAGCGGCAATCAAAAGACAAATACTTCCAGATGCAAAATATGGTAGCATCTTAGTAGCAAAGTTCATGAATTGCCTAATGAAAGATGGTAAAAAGACATGTGCTGAGAGAGCTGTTTACAATGCTCTTGATAAAACAGCTCAGGTTTTGGGGATTTCTCCGGTTGAAGCGCTTGAAGCTATAGTTGCGAATGTAAGGCCGCTTATTGAAGTTAGGTCTAAAAGAGTTGGTGGGGCGACCTATCAGGTTCCTTGTGATGTAAGGCCGACTAGAGCTTTGGCTTTAGCTTTGCGTTGGTTAATTAATGCTGCCCGTTCTCGCAAAGATAAAAAAACTATTGATGACAGGTTGGCTGCTGAATTTTTAGACGCTCATGCTGGCAGGGGTGAATCTGTTAAAAAGAGAGAGAATACTCATAAAATGGCTGATGCTAACAAAGCGTTTGCGCACTATAATTGGTAAGAATAAGAGAGAGTTTGAGGAAAGAAAATGGCTAGAACTACCCCTGTTGAGAATTATCGTAATATCGGAATTATGGCGCACATCGATGCTGGTAAAACTACCACCACTGAGCGTGTGTTGTTCTATACTGGTAAGTCTCACAAGATTGGGGAGGTTCATGATGGCGCTGCTACTATGGATTGGATGGAGCAAGAGCAAGAGCGTGGTATAACCATCACGTCTGCTGCTACTACCTGTAAATGGAGAGATCCTGATGATGCTAAAAAAGAGTATCAAATTAATATTATTGACACTCCAGGTCACGTTGATTTCACAATAGAAGTAGAGCGGTCTTTAAGGGTTCTTGATGGTGCTGTTGCCGTGTTTGACGGTGTTGCAGGTGTTGAGCCTCAGTCAGAAACTGTATGGCGTCAGGCGGATAAATATGGTGTTCCTAGAATTTGCTTTGTGAATAAGTTGGACCGTACTGGTGCTGACTTTTATCGTTGTGTTGACATGATAGTGGATCGCTTAGGAGCTGTTCCTTTAGTATTGCAACTTCCAATAGGTAATGAAGATAAATTCAAAGGTGTAGTAGATTTAGTTCGTATGAAAGCTATTGTTTGGAATGATGAAACAATGGGTGCTGAGTATGATGTTTCAGAAATTCCTGCCGACATGGCTGAAAAAGCTGAGGAATATCGTCGTAAGCTTGTGGAATTAGCTATTGAAATGGACGATGCCATGATGGAAAAGTATCTAAATGGTGAAGAAATTCCATACTCTGATCTTAAGAGATGTATAAGAAAAGGTGCGGTTACTGGTAAGTTCGTTCCTGTAACCTGCGGTTCTGCTTTTAAAAATAAGGGTGTTCAAACATTGCTTGATGCTGTGGTTAACTATTTGCCAAGTCCCGTTGATATTGCTCCAGCTGAGGCTACAGTTATTAAAGATGGCTCTACTTTTGTTATTAAGCCTGGCGATAACGAAAAGTTTACCGCACTTGCATTTAAAATTATGAATGATCCTTTTGTTGGGTCATTAACATTTATTCGTATTTATTCTGGGCAGCTCAAATCTGGCATATCTGTTAAAAATACCACTAAAGGTAGGAATGAGAGATTAGGACGTATGCTTTTAATGCATGCGAATAATCGTGAAGATGTTAAAGAAGCTTATGCTGGTGATATTGTTGCGTTGGCTGGTCTTAAAAATACCACAACTGGTGATACAATTTGCGATGAGTCGCTTGATATTACCTTGGAAAGTTTGGATATTCCAGAACCAGTTATAGAAGTTGCTATTGAGCCTAAATCTGCAGCAGATCAGGAGAAGATGAGCTTAGCTATTGGTCGTTTAGTTGCTGAAGATCCTTCGCTTAGGGTTAAGGTTGATCATGAATCTGGTCAAACTGTCTTGGCTGGTATGGGTGAGCTGCATTTGGAAATTATAGTAGATCGCATGAAGCGCGAGTTTAAAGTTGAAGCGAATGTTGGTGCGCCTCAAGTTGCATATCGCGAAACTATCAGTAAATCTCATGATACCGAATATACTCATAAGAAGCAATCTGGTGGTGCAGGCCAATTTGCTAAAGTTAAAATTATCTTTGAGCCATTGCAACCTGGTGAAGGTTTTGTATTTGTTAACAAAGTTGTTGGCGGTAACGTTCCTAAGGAATATATTCCTGCAATTGAAAAAGGTATTGATGATATAAGAACTAGTGGTATCCAAGCTGGATACCCAGCAATCGACTTCAAAGCTACTCTTTATGATGGTGCTTATCACGATGTAGATTCAAGTGCTTTAGCATTCGAAATAGCGGCTAAAGCAGCTTTCCGTGAAGGAATGATGAAGTCTGGTCCGAAAATTCTTGAGCCATTAATGAGCGTTGAAGTAATAACACCAGAAGAGTTTATGGGTGATGTAATAGGTAATCTAAATAGTATTAGGGGGCAAATTCAAGGAATGGATACCCGTGGAAATGCTCAGGTCATAAAAGCTAAGGTTCCGCTTGCCACCATGTTTGGGTATGTAAACACTTTGCGTTCTATGACTCAAGGGCGTGCTCAATATTCTATGCAATTTTCGCATTATGAACAGGTTCCTCAGTTTGTAGCTGATGAAATTATTGCGAAATCAAAATAAGGTTTATGAAAATATAAAGGGGTTATAATTATGGGTAAGCAAAAATACGTAAGAGAGAAAGACCACGTAAATATCGGAACGATAGGACACGTGGATCATGGTAAGACAACGCTAACAGCAGCGATTACAAAGAGATTTGGTAATTTTGTAGCGTACGATCAAATTGACA
>JAJTHY010000096.1 GCA_021298045.1 Candidatus Jidaibacter sp. | reverse complement strand
GTATTGGAAAGATTTGGGAAGAGTAAAAAGTGCTTTACTATATTTTTTCGAGGCGAGGTATAAGTGTTGAGTTTAGAATGGGTTTTGGTTCTCTAATTGCCGCCGAGTCAATATAAAAAATAAAAATCTTTTCTCTTAAAATAAATGAATCTGTTAGCCTGCTTTCCATGGTTCTCTCCGCGTTCTGATATGGTCAGTCTTTTTGACTTTTTAGTGACCATGCCGCAATGTCAATTGTTGTCAGAAGGGGAGTCAGTCAAGTGATGTTGTTTTGGCAATGTTACTAGTTGCGCCCAATAACTTAATAAATTATGCACTTGGGTCTTCAGCCCGTCTGCAGAGCATGATTTCACAACCAATCCACCTGCGTGCAGGTTATAAGATGAGTTCATGTCATCAGTATTTTCTCTATCGGTCAGCAGCACTACTGGCGTAGAGTTTAACTGCCTGTCCCTCTTAATATTTTTTAAGATATCCAGTCCATCAGTCTTAGCGAGATTTAACTCAAGCAGTACTATGTCGGGTTGAATGCAGCCTCTGCATGCTACATTATGAAGGCTACAGAAAAATTCTAATGCTTTATGACCATCCTTTACACAATAAAGATTAGTCTTCTCCGGAAAATCGGTTATAGCTTTGCGTATTATCAGCTCGTCATTAATATTATCTTCAATCAACAATATATTAAACCCACAGTTATGCTGCTCTATATTACTTGGTTCAAAATTTTGAAAAAAGCGCGCAATTGGCACTTCAAAAATCCGTGATATTTCATATAAAAGGCTTGCTGAAACTTTGTTCTTTGCTGTCTCATACTTTTGTAATTGCTGTATCGATACATTAAGTTCCTGTGCCAAAAGTTTTAAACTAAATTGCATCTTTTTCCGAATGCAGCGTATGCTGCTGCCAATATATATATCTTGTTTGTTAATCTCCATACAAATGCCCTCCTCAATCAATGCTAGTTAAGAATGAACTTTGGTATAACCGGCTGATTACGATATAGGATATTGTCTTTAGATTCACTATTGTATCATAAAAATAATAAAACCTCAAGTAGAATTCCGCACTACTTTTCAACTAGCACGTGTATTCTTTTGTGGTAGGGTTTTAATAAGATTAACTCTTAATATATTACAGGAGGATTAGTATGAAGAAGATGTTAAGAATAGGTGGGATTTTAATTATATCAGGCCTATTAGCCGCTTCTGCAAATGCAGCTACGGTAGAGGTTGTAAATGACAACAAAAAAGAACTTGAAGTTATCTTTGGACCAGGAGAGGGAACAGTTCTACCTAGTAAGTGGGATGTGAAATACATTCTAAAGCATGGTGAAAAGAAAAAGGTGGAAATATCACATGACCTTTTTCCCGAGGATAATACGTTTTCTGTACTAGGAAAGGTTAGCATGCCTTCAATATATAATAGATGTGGCCCAATGTTGATAGACAGAAACTACGTTGTAGTTTTTACAGCTACTGCAGCTGGAGCAACGGCGTGTCATTATTCGGAAGCAAAAAAATAAGTACAGAGTACATGGGCCCTCAAATAGACCTCTTTGGAAACTCGCTTCTGGTAGCAAAGTGCAAGGAGCCCACGGAACGGAAGACCGGAGTGTATTCAATATACATGAGGATTTGAGTACCGGAGCGACAACGCAATTTGCAGCAGAAGTAGAGTTTCCGAAGAGGTCTAATGTAAGTTTTGCAGGCCCATACGTTTTAATATTATTTAGTAAGCAGGAGGATATCATGACAACTTTTGTAGGGACTCAGACGAATTTTATAGATGCAGTAAAAGATCTAATTGAACTGGATTACGATGCAGTTGAAGCATACGAGGCGGCAATAAATAGATTGGATAGTGATGAATATAAGGCGAAGTTGAAAGAATTTATGCATGACCATAAGAGGCATATAGAAGAGTTAGGTGATTTGGTGGAAAAGCACGGCGAAACACCTCCTGCTGGACCAAGTATGGGCAAGCAGTGGATTACTAAAGGAAAGGTGGTGCTCGCTAACCTTATAGGAGATGACATGATAATCAAAGCAATGTTAGACAATGAGAAAGACACTAATACTGCTTATGAAAAAATGCATGGACGTGATGACAGATGGGATGATGCAAAGGATATAATTAAACGTGGATTAGAAGATGAAAAAAGGCATAAGGCATGGATGGAAAGCGTCATTTAAAGTACCTGTTGCAAAATAGGTTTTACAAAAAGTTTAGTATGCATGAGATATCGTCCTCGCGCATGCCGGGATCTTGCGGGTCCCCAGGTAAAACTTGAGATCCCTGCCTGCGCAGGGACGACCGCATTCAATTTTAGGGGATAAAATATATTTGCGGGAAGCAGGTTTATGAAAGATCAAGATATCACAACAACAGGTTCGGAGTCTGCCCTAGCTGGAGAGCTAGGTGCAGCTTCCACGTCTTTGGAAACAAGAAGCAAAAATGTGAAAGAGATAGAAGGTATTATAAAAATTATACACAAACAGAGACTTGCATTTATACGCAAGATTAAGGGCATGCCTGTATTGTTTAAACATGGAAAAGAGTACGAAAGTGGCATAGGCCTTTACGCTTGTTGGTATAATGACCCAGCAGCTGAGGATATAGTCAGGAAGATTGCCAGCAATGTTGGCGAAGCAATAGCAAGCGTTAGCATGGAAAAAGATAACTCATACTGCGTGTTAACCACTCGCAATCAATATACAATTGCAGGACCAATCTGGGCTGTGGCATTTACCGTAGCGGTATATAACAACAGACACGATATAGTGAAAAGCCTTTTAACAAAGATTAACCTTCAGGAAAAAATTTTAGTGTTTTGTCCCCTAGAGCATTCTCTGAAAAAAACATATATCCTTCAACCATTATTGCCGACGCTTTTGCTAAGTTTAGACCTTAGGTATACAGAAATGTGTAACATTTTGTTAAAGCATGACAATTCTCGCATCAAGTTAAACAGTATTATTACATGGGAAGAATTTTCTTGTTTTTCCAATTCATCGGAAATTAAACATGGATTATTGGGAGCACTGCTACTGCAGAAAGCATCAGAGCTTAGCAATGATAAAGTCATCAGGATATTATTGGAATGCGAACCTGAAATATTAAAGTGGAGAAACCAAAGTAGTGATGAAAGCTGCTTAGAGTCAATTGTGGCAAAGGACCAATTGCCAAATCTGGAAGCGTTAAATGCTTCCACAAAAGCCGAAATAAAAAATGTGCTTGACCAACAGGTTACAGATAAGGGGGGGGATAATGTTAAGGGGCTTACAGATGAACAAAAAGAGGAATTAAAAAAATGGTCTGCAGCTATGTATGCGGGCAAGTTTAACCTAATAGGGGCTGGAATAATAAATTTTGTATTCACAGCGTTGGCCTTTTTAGCTGCTGTGGCATTCAGTGGTATTGGGACTATGTATATTAGACAAGCTCTTATGGGGTTTGGTATACCCACAGGAGCGGTGCCTGCGGCCTTAATGGTCTTAACAACAGCAGGCATAAATGCAGTGCTTACTGAGCGGGCCTATGGTTTTATAGATAGAGAAGCTACCATAAGTTTTATAATGAGTGCAATATTCATCTCTTTGCCTGGTGTGCCTGGAGGCCCTAAAACCCAAGATTCTTTACGTATTATGGATACCAACAAAGCTTTGACTCTATCAATAACAACCCTGCTAATGGCGGGATTGGTTGGAATTGGGCTTATACTGGTCAATTTTTTGCCAAAGAAGCAATGGGTATCTATAGACTCAGAACAACTGCTGGTGTATGTAGCTTTAGCTATTTCTTTGGCTGACTCTGTTATACTGCCACTCTTTTGTAGGCTTTTATACAAGTACTTGAATATCAACAAAAAGAAGACTTGATGGCATTTAAGCAAACGCTAAAACGTATGCAAAATTTATTTTGTGAAAAGGATATTAATACTGTAAGTTTTACTCAGTAGCATATTTCATAACAGGCGTAATGCTAAATTACATTCTGAAACGCATTTTACTTATATTCCCAACTCTTTTGTTCATTATAATAATCAACTTTGCCATTGTGCAATTAGCTCCAGGCGGGCCTGTGGAGATGACGCTTGCAAGTATTCGAGATCTTCAGCAATCAGAATCTGTTAACGGTCGCGTTTCTGCAGTTAAGCAATTTAAAGCCTCCAAGGGTTTGGATGACGAGCTGGTAACATATATCAAAAAGCTTTATGGGTTTGACAAACCACCACACCAACGTTTGTGGATTATGATAAAAAACTATCTTTCTTTCGATTTAGGGCACAGCTATTTCCATAATAAGCAGGTGGGGGATCTCATACTAGAAAAGATTCCCATCTCACTCTCACTAGGGCTTTGGTCAACACTGATTATATATTTGGTTTCCATTCCACTTGGGATCAAAAAAGCAATGAAAAATGGTGAAGCATTTGATGGCTGGACTAGTTTCATCATCGCTTTTGCCTACGCTTTGCCGAGCTTTTTGGTTGCGATAATTCTGCTATTATTATTCGCTGGCGATGGGCCTTTCTCCTATTTTCCTATACGTGGTATTATATCTCATAATTGGGACTCTCTCAGTGCGATAGGCAAAGTAAAAGACTATGCATGGCATATGGTTCTACCTACGCTAACTCTTGCAATTGCTGGCTTCGCAACTATCACCATGCTAACAAAGAATTCGTTCTTGGAAGAAATTCACAAACAATATGTAATTACAGCACGCGCCAAAGGTCTTTCAGAAAACCAAATTTTATATGGGCATGTTTTCAGAAATGCGATGCTTATTGTTATCACCAGTATTCCAGATGCTTTAATCAAAGTGTTCATTACTGGTTCCTTGCTGATCGAAATCATATTTTCTCTAGATGGCATAGGCCTTTTAAGCTATGAATCTGCTGTGGGGCGCGACTATCCAGTTGTCTTCGGGGCTCTTTATATATTTACCCTAATTGGTTTAATTGCCAATCTGTTAACCGACATCGCTTATATGATTGTGGACCCAAGGATTGACTTTGAACGCAGAGGAGGGTAGTAGCCTGAATTATAACAAATATTGAAATAAGCATAGAATTAATACATGCTGTAATTGCAGATCTTGAAAAGAAAGTGGTGATACACCAAATCCCACCTTTTGCCAAATTAATTTGATAAAAGCTTACATACCCCCTATTTATAGCAAAGGCGTGTGTTGCAAAAAAGCAACTGTGTACGAATTTTTTATATAACAGCACATTAATGTGTTTCATAACAATTAATTAGCATATAAAGCTTAATTGTAGTGGTAGCGCAAGACCACTGAAACAATTTAAATTGAAGGTTTTTTACATGTCTAAAAAAAGAAAAATTACATTAGCGTCTGCAATTGCCTTAGCTGGGTTTGCTTCAGTAGCTTCGGCTCATGATAGAGCTCCTACAGTAACACTTGGTGGCTCTCTTGATACACAATTCGGGTATCAATCTCAAAAACATAATTTCAATAATGTTTCCGGTACAACAAATCAACGTAGTAAGCATGGCTTAGTTAACGATACACAAGTTCATGTTAAGCTTGACGGGCACAAAAGTGGTATAAAGTACGGTGGTAAAATCGTTCTTAATGCAGATACATCAAACTCTAAAGTTGGTGAATCTTCAGTGGCTAATCAAACAATGATGTTTGTAGAGACATCTTTTGGTAGACTAGAAGGAGGTAGCTATACAGGTGCATACGATGCATTACATGTTGGTGCTACACGTCTTGGTTCTGCAACAGGGGGTATCGACGGTGATTGGAGGTACTGGGTTAACACAGATGTTGAATTTGCAAAACCTGTATCAGTTGCTGCTCTTCCTATAATGGGCGGTCTTCCAACGACATTTGATAGAAGCCACAGACAGAATGCTTCTAAGTTGACATACTTTACACCAACATTTGCTGGGTTCAAAGCTGGCTTAACATGGATTCCTGATACTGACCACAATGGGACAATTAGTAATTTAAAAGGTGTTTCTAGGGATTATTTTGGAGCTTTGCCAAATAATTTTGCTCAAACTCAGGGTTATAAAAACGTATTCCAGGGCGGATTTAGCTACAGTAATAAATTTGATAAAGTAAAACTGAAATTTTCTGCATTGGGAGAGATAGGTGACTCTAAGAAAGTGATAGACTTATTAGGTGGAATTTGTGAAAGAAATGACTTGAGAGCATGGGAGTTAGGTGCAAGCGCACACTACATGGGCTTTGGCTTAGGCGGTGCATATGGTGACTGGGGGAAATCTGGTTTTGCTAAAACTAGGAATTTTGCTGGAGTAGAGAGTTCATTCTCTGGTCTTAAATCGGGCAAATATTGGAATGTTGCCGCTAATTATAAGCACAACTATTTTTCTGCAAGTGCGGGTTATATAGCTGCTGAAGCAGGTGGTTTTGGTGCTGATGTCTTGGTTCCTTCTTATAACCCTGTCAAGGGCAAAGCTAGTGCTTTCTCTTTCGGTGTGGATTACAAATTAGCACCAGGTTTCATGCCTTATGCTGAGGTCACACACTTTTCATTGAAAGACAAAACACAAATAGCTCCTGCTGGTAAGAACTCTGGCACAGTATTCTTAGCTGGTTCAAAACTACACTTCTAGTTTTGATAGCATAAAAAATAATGCAAGAGGCGACTTTAGATTTTCAAAGTCGCCTTTTTGAACGCTCCCTATTGTTGCAATTTCTGCTCTTTCCACTTCTCATTTCATCTATCGACTCTTGATTTTCATAACCCGTTTATACCGCTTTAGAACGGGTTTTGGTATAATTCAGCCGCACCTAAGCTCTTTACGTTTTGTTAACCTATTTGTTTTATCATAAATACCAATATAATCAAAATATTGGTTGTTTATGACTAGAATAAAAAATAGTAGAGATAATCACCCTAAAAGCAAAGAGAGTGCATTCCTCGGAGATGAAGGGTTACAAGCTCAACCTGAAGAGCAGCAAACTTACGGCATATCCTCTATGGCGACAGAGATGGCAAAATCTGGCGCGCTATTAACACTGCATGCTGTAAGCTATTGCGCAGATACTCTTATAAAAGGTACTGATAAAGTTGTGGATGAATTGAAATCCAATGTCGCATTGTTGGGTGCGCCAAAATGGCTATTGCCAGGGATGGCAACTCTGCCTCATATTCCCAATTGGGTGGAGCCCGCGGTATCTGCAGTGCTTGGAAACGCTGCGCCAGCTATAATAATTGCATCCGAAGTTGCGAGCTCTGACCCTACAGGCCTGAGAGCTGTTTTCAAATCATATTCATATTTTAAAACATATTTAATTTGCACAAGAGCGGCAGCTGATATTGTTGCGGATACGATTGAAACTGGGGATTTCAAAGAAGCTGCAGTGTCAAAAGCCAAGGAGATAGGGATAAGTTATATCCCATCACACGTTAAAAATTATTTCAGCAGTAAGCAGAGCGCCGAGTCTTTAGAGAGATAATCCTAACTGTAGTAAACCCCTTGAAGAATTACGTTTGTGATGATATAAGTACATGCAAATTAGCGATAAAGGTTTTTTATGGTAGCGATAGTTAAAGGTATCACTGGCGATTGGGAAATTATAATCGGGCTAGAAATGCATGCTCAGGTAATCTCTAACGCAAAATTATTTTCTGGTGCCTCTACAGATTTTGGTGCTGAACCTAATACTCAGGTATCTTTTGTGGATGCAGGTTTTCCAGGCATGCTGCCAGTACTAAATGAGAAATGTATTGAGCAAGCTGTCAAAACTGGGTTAGGTATTAATGCTAAAATTAATCTACGCAGCGTTTTTGATCGCAAAAATTATTTTTATCCAGATCTACCAACTGGGTATCAAATTTCTCAATTTTACCACCCAATAGTTGAACACGGAAAAGTTTATCTAGACATGCCAAATGGCGTGGTTAAAGAGGTTGGTGTCACTAGAATTCACTTAGAGCAAGATGCTGGTAAAAGCCTGCATGACCAAAGCCCAAATGAAACCTTTATAGACTTAAACCGTGCTGGGGTTGCGCTCATGGAAATAGTCTCTGAGCCAGATTTGCGCTCCAGTGAAGAGGCCGGTGAATATGTGCGCAAGCTACGGTCTATAGTTAGGTACTTAGGTACTTGTGATGGTGATATGGAAAAAGGCTCTCTGCGTTGCGATGCTAACGTTTCGGTAAGGCGTGTGGGTGAAAATAAACTTAACACCAGGGTAGAGATTAAGAATATTAACTCCATCCGCAACATAATGCGCGCGATTGACCATGAGGCTGCAAGGCAAGTAAGCGTTATGGAAGGTGGTGGTTCCATAGTTCAGGAGACCAGGCTGTTTGACGCAAACACGGGGGAGACCAGAACCATGCGGTCTAAAGAGGAAGCTCACGATTATAGATATTTTGCAGACCCAGATCTAATGCCACTTGTGCTAACGGATGAGTATGTGGATGCCATAAGAAAATCTTTGCCAGAGTTACCAGATCAAAAAATCCGCAGGTACACTAAAGAGATGGGGCTCTCTCATTATGATGCCTCGGTGCTTGTATCTGAAAAACTGGTTGCTGAGTATTTTGAAGAAGTGGCCAAGAAATCTGATGCAAAGGTTGCTGCCAATTGGATTACCGGCGAACTTTTCGGTAGGCTAAATAAGGAAGGCTTGAGCATAGAGGAAAACCCTATTTCCGCAGCGCAATTGAGCGAGCTGCTTGAGTTAATTGGTAATGGCACTATCTCTGGCAAAATTGCGAAGGGTGTTTTTGACACGATGTTTGTAAGCGGTGGTAGCGCAAAAGAAATAGTGGAAAGCCAAGGTTTAACACAAGTAAGTGACAACAGTGCAATTCAGAAAATTGTAGATGACGTAATTGCACAAAACCCCGATAAAGTGGCTGAGTATAGATCTGGTAAGGATAAGCTCTTTGGATTCTTTGTTGGACAAGTGATGAAGCTGAGCCAAGGTAAGGCCAATCCATCATTGGTTAATGATGTGCTCAAAGCTAAGTTGCAGTAAAAAAGCGCACTAATACCAAACCCATTCTAAACTGAACACTTGCATCTCGCCTTGAAAAAATATATTAAAGAAGCACTTTTTTCTCTTCCCAAATTTTTCCAATACAAGCGCATCTGTCCATTTTAGAACGAGTTTTGGTATAATTTGGTGTTATAGCTAAACCCTTATAAAATGGATACGCTAATGCTGCGCCTTTTCAATAAATTTTCACCTATTTTTCCTTTGAAATATATCTATATTCCATGCGTAAAATAGGCAAAAATTTATGAGAAAATTCTTGATTTTCGCACCCATTTTATAAGGGTTTAGCTATAATTATTTTCAAGCCTTAACACCATATGGCACGTTAATTGCTTGTAATAGGTCTAAACTATTTAATGAAAACATGCTGAGCATTACATCACAAGGATTAAGTAGCACTCCAAATTCAACCTTTTCCGCCTTTGATGAGAGAGAAACCCTTGATCAAAATTTTGCTGCTGAATTATCTTCAGCCTTATTGACCAACCCTGTAATATCAGCAATTGAACCCACTGACATTACTAATACTGTTAACGCAACAACTAACAAAATACAAATAGGACAAACAGCGCTGTTAATAAGTGTCAATAAAAATACGGATACTATTGATGAAGTGAACTCTTTGTGTATTCAAGAGAAAATTGAAACTAGCCTCCCACAGAAAAATGGGCATACAGAGTCACAACTTACTCCGGACACCCACATGCGTAAAAGTTTAAGTTCAGCAAGGGAGCTCAGTGAAGTAATTAATGGTGAAGGAGTTAAAGGGGAACCCATACCCATAGAATCCTCTTCCACTGATTGGGAAATAGAAAAGCTCAAGTCCGAATCAACAGAAGTAAAATCTCCTACCGACCTAATTAAATCAGCGACAGTTGCTGAGCAAAAAGAGTCTAGTGAATCTCTCATCCCTTCACCTACTTCAACTGATAATAATGCCGTTATAAAAAATGAAGAGCCACCAGTACAAGCTACTGTAGTTAAGAATGACAATACACCTCTAATAAATCAAGAGTTGGTAGACGATAGGAAATTTGAAAAAGTGGAAGGAGGAGAAATTGCAAGCACCGTAAGCCTATATCAAATAGGTGCGGATGCGGAGCAGCTAGATGCAACATCCCAATTCTTCAAATTAACGGAGGATGCATCCACTGCTGATAAAGCTATTATACCATCAATAAAAATTACCCCGGCTGAAACCCAATCGTTAGAAATAGCAGCCCCTAAGATTACTAACCAATCCAGAAGCAAATTCAGCAGTCAAAATCTTAAGGTAGAAATGCGAAGCTTGGAAAGCATTATGAAGCCTACATCAATGCCACCAGTAGAAGCAATACCAGATTCAGTATTAGAGCCTAGAGCGCCGTCCTCCATCCAACAAAACCAACCTTTGGAAGTTAAAATAGACACGCCAGTAATTGAATGGGAATCATCAGTTGTTAATGCTACAGGCGCACCAACTTCAATACCGATATCGCTTGTTGACCAGCAACATAATGTACCTGTAAAGCAGCAACTCGAAACGCACGTGCTGGAGCAAGTTAAGTACCAAGTCAGCAAAGCAATCACTCAAGATCAACAGCTGATAAAATTTAAACTGATGCCAGAAGACTTGGGTGAAATAGAAATACACTTTGAAACAAATCTTACGACTGGCCATACAAATATTTCTCTCTTCACTGAGCGTTATAACACACTAGATATAATAGCGAAAATTGGCGACCAAATACAAGCCAGCTTTATAGATAACGGATTTGAATCCGGAAATTTTAGTTTGAATTTTGGGATGCAGGATAGAGGTAATCAAGAAGATAAAAATTCAAAATCAGAGTCTACTAGCACGGAATCTAAATTAAAACCAACTACCCTTAGGGAAGCTAACACTTTTTATATGGGTATAGGCGCAGAAGCAATCAATATTTTGGTATAAATATGACATATTTTGGAGAAGTATTAAAAAGCTCAATGGCAGATATTTCAAGGCCCGAGGCTCAAAGTGGCCCAATCTTTAAAGGCGAAGAAAGCGCAGCTGATAGAGTTAAGCGCCAAAAGAATGAATTTTTCACTTTGCTTACCACACAACTGCAGCACCAAGATCCCACAGACCCAATGGATACAAATGAAATAACAGCGCAGATGTTTGCCATCAATAATGTAGAACAGCAATTGGTAACCAACGAGCACCTAGAAGAGATAAAAAGTTATTTCAGCGCAAACCATAATGCCACTTATTTAAATTACATTGGTAAAATTGTTGATTACGCTGGTGACAAGGTTTTAGTAGAAGGCACAAAAGGCAAGTTTGATTATGAAATTTTGGAACCAGTAGTAGATGCAAAAATCCTAATAAAGAATGAAGGGGGGGGCATTGTGCACGCCCAAGAGGTAAGTAAAACTGTAGGGGCGAATAGTTTCACGTGGGAAAAACCTTCTCAATGGCCAGATGGAATATACACTTTTGCCATAGAGGCTCTTAAAGAAGATGATAGTAAAGCGCAAGTTATACTTCAAGGATCTGGAAAAGTAGATTCAATCATTAGCAAAGAAGGAGGGCAATTTTTCGATGTAAACGGCCTAATGTTACCTATAGATCAAGTTATGAAAGTCAAGGATGGTTCCGCCTCTATAAACTCATCTATATCTGCCATTAAATCTAAAATCGATGCATTAAGCGCTCCAATACAATCTACCACAGATACAAATCCAAACTTTGCGGATCCTAATCTAATAGGAGCATTAAGCAATTTGCTGCAAGGAAGATAAGTATACAGGGCGACCGCATTAAAATTCAGAAGCAACGGCGTTACAACACGAACATGGATAAAAGCTTCAATTAATACCTTGTAATTTAAAGCAAAAACCTCTAAAATCTTCGCTGTGAATGTGGCGCTCCATCTACTCATAG
>JAJTHY010000074.1 GCA_021298045.1 Candidatus Jidaibacter sp. | reverse complement strand
TCTTCCGCCCAAGCGCAATTGATCGCATCGCCCGCTCCGCCGCAAGGTGAACAGAGAGGAGCATAATGACGTGCCAGCCGAACTGATGAAATGGGTCTGGGCTGGTGGCAGAAACTGAAGGGATTGGCGAAGCGCAGGGCTGCTGAGGCAAGTTTGTACATCTAAAGCATAACGGTAATAGTTTTCTCAATTTTCTTGTTATTGCCATGTAATAAAGATTCAATATGAGGTCTGATAAGGTCAGTTTCTGTAGAAATAAAGGTCTCTTTACCAAATTGTTCAATAGTTTTCTGCTGCAGTTCCAAAATTTCGATATCTTGTTTTAAGGCTTTTCTGAAAAATGGAGTAAGGAGCCATTGTTTTATTACCCCAGGAATAATTCCCTGCTTTATCGAAATAACCGCATAAATTTTATGGTGTGCATCTGAGGTTGAGGTAATATAGGCGGTTATTGTTAGCTCTGAGCCTGAATCGGAGCAATATTCAATTTCAGCAACCGAAGGTAAGATAAAGCGTCCATAACTTTCTCTCCGGCTACGTTCAAACCACTTTGAAATAAAACCTGATTGCTTACCTTCACCCGTGTATCGTATTTCCACCCTATCACTTCCCCGCGTGATGGCTGCCCTTACTTCCTGCCTTTCTCCCTCACGCCGGATTAATCCGCTATGGACAAAGTGAGTATGGGTACCATCCAAGAAGTTTTCTAGTATATTGACTAAAGAAGCAGATACTTCCGCTTGCCAAATGAAGCTGTGGTAGTTTTTATTCTCCAGTAAAGGTGGTTGATAGATTTCATGAGTTGATGCTGATAATTTAATCCATACAAAACCTTGGCATTCTATTACTTCAAAACGGGTCGCATCGCGGCTCTTGGCTGTAACTTTATTGCATAGTCCAGGAATTTTCTGGCATTCCCCGTTTGTATCAAATTGCCAGCCATGATACGGACATTCCAATCCTCCATTTATTATTTTTCCTCTGGATAAAGGGGCATTGCGATGCGGGCATCTGTCTAGTAATGCCGTAATCTTTTCCTGATTTCTGAACAGAACGATAGGCGTAGATAGTATCTCACACGCATAGGGCTTTGTTCCCAACGTTTTAGAGGAGCACGCAATAAGCCAATGTTCTTTCAGTATATCGTAGTTCATAACTTGTATTTCCTCATAAGAGGGACGCCGATATAGGACAATATCCAGATCAATATCCGCCAGATAACCCTGCGGTATAAAGAAAGGTGTTTGGTATATATAACGCTGTATTCTATTTCAGGAACAGCGCCTCTTAAACGTTTGAACTCTGATGCCCCAGAACTGCAATTAAGTACCATATTATGGATATGGGCGCGTTTGATAACCAAGGCAATGAGCATGCGGTATAGGCCAATGGATTGCGGCAATGCGGTATCGTAACCTACAAGCGGTGCCGTGGTGATACCATCCCGCTCAAAACAACCTGCTATGCCATCTAAAATACCGCTCTGGTTACGTAAGCCCTGCATCACCACCAGTTTATGCTTATGCCAAAGCGCAATACATTCTATGGTAAATTGTGGGTTATGGTAAGAATATTTATCTAAATACAGTTTGTTATATAGATCGGTAATACGGGAGTAGTCTCCAGGGGTTATTTCATCATGAGTTACTATGCAATATCCTGTATCCTCAAGCAGTGCAAAATCCCATTTAACGTTATTTTTCTTGAGGTAATCACCGTTTGCTTTATCAAACAAATAGACTTGCCGGCTTGGAACAAAATCATATCCATTTTGCGCATATTGTTTTAACAGAGTTGGATTTGTATGTTCATTGAGTGAGCGGGACATTAACACATGGTCTGGGAATGTTTGCACCAGAAAGTCCGTCATTGTTTTGATACCTTCTCCGTCCCAAGCTTGATAAAGATTGGTAGAAAGCAGCCAATTATTAATGCTTACCACCTTATTAATCTTCGCTGATTTTAAGAGTAGCCCGGATATATTGGCCAGGGTTTGTAGAGCAAACTCCAAAGGCTTATTACCAAGTTTAGACATTTCCTCTTTTGAATAGCTGATACACGCATTATAGGGTGAGCAAACATAGGAACTTTCATATTCTTTATTGTTGATGGTTACTGGAAATATATATCCATCCACCTCAAGCAATGCCGTTTCTGTTTCCACATTGGCGATAAACTTTTGCGCTCCCTCTTTAATAAACGGTAATAGATAGTGTTTTTCAAAAACGTGGCTATCCTGCCAAATAAAGCTATCAATGTTTTTTGAGGTATAGAGCGCAACATTAGTCATAGCGGCTCCCCGTTCCATTCAATATCGGCAGTGGCCGCTTCTTTTAGGGAGACACGCTGCTTCATCGCTTTTATGATAATTTCCATCAGGCTGATACACTGATAAAAACTGGGAGCCCTATCGTGACGGTTCCAAACTGGATCATGTGCTTTATAAAAATCTTTCAGTAATGTTAACCAGAATACTTGCCTCAGGTATTTTAGGCCAAATGTCATCATGGCAAGAGAAACCATTTTATGCCTAGATTCAGAGGTTAAGGGCGTCTGTCTGTTTCCTACTATTATCTGCTCCCATTCCCTACTATCCGGCAGGCAATGAATACCGCTGGTAGCTCTTGGATTGCATTCAAGTACATAAAGTTCGTTCTGCTCTGTGATTATAAAATCAAACCCAATCTGGCCAGTGTAATGGTGTTTCTTGACAAAATTATCGACAAACTCCCGAATGTCCACTCGAAGTGCTGGTATGAAATAAATCCCCGAACCAATGCCAGCCCGATATTTCGGCTGATAACAACTATGTGCCTGTAACCTCCCATTTACAGCAATGCTATAGGTGCAATATTCCGTTCCTGGAATATAGGCTTGCGCCACCCAGGGGAACTCTTTGCTTAACGTGATGGATTGTAGGGCAGTTTTTTCAGGACGGATAAGTGTATGGGATGCAAAACGGGAGAATACCGGCTTAAATACTTTCTGTTCCGTATGTGTTAACCCATGCAATGCTTGCCTGCTGTCTATCAAATCAGTTTCTGGTATCAGCACGCCGCAATCTTTGGCTGCTTCAAGGAAGGCGTATTTATTATGAAGTAGCCGTAGTTTCTGGAAATCATCGCAAAAAACCACGCAATGCTTTTCAAGCCGCTCTTTATGCCTACTCATGAAAAACACTTCTTCGCAGGTGGGAATAATCATGTCTATGTTGTGGCGGATAATAATATCCTCTAATGTTTCAATGAACCTTAAGAGATTGCTTGCTGGAGGTGGAAGTAAAAAATACCCGGATATACTGCTGGATACTTTGCTTAAAGGACACTTCACAGAATCTGCTGCATATACAGTAAACCCAGCAGCGGATAATTTCCGCATTAAGTCCAGAGCAGCAGGTGCTCTTGCGCCGGTGATAAGGATATTCTTCATGCCGCCTCCATGTGTGGAAGTGCAAAACGGCGTTCGATACGTCTAAGCTTCTGATGTGGGGGACTCGCAATATAGGAGGAAAAATAGATTTCCGGTGTTACACATCCGCGCTGTTTGCATAGCCTATGAATAGAAGCGGTGACTTCCTGTTTGCAAGAAGTGATGTCCTCAGCCAGTAATTGTATCTCCAGCTTTTGTGGCGCATGTTGAATGATTTTATACTCTCTGAAACTGGCTTGTGCCCGGATCATTGCCTGCCTTACTATATCGGCAAATACGGGCTTTAATTTACCATCCTGCAAGGGAAAATAACATACATCATCACACCGTCCTTCAATACTTTTAAGGCAGGTAAACGGGGAAGTATCGGAAACATCTTCTACCAATATATCATCCAGGCGATAACGGACGATAGGCTGCGTGGTACGCGAAAAATCGGTAATGATGGGCACAAACCTGCCTGATTCCTTATCAACCCATTCTTTTTCGATATGGATATATTCTTCGTTGAGGTATAATTTCCCTGTCTGATTGGTAATACCTAAAAAGCCTTCCGTACATTGGTAGATTTGATGGACATTCTGCTTAAAAACCGCCTCGATATAGGATTGATCTTCAGAATCAAGCACCTCTGCAACCGAGAATATCTTACGTGGCTTTATACGAATTTTGCCTAATTCCTGCGCCATAGCTATCTGCTTCAGGACACTTGCTGGAACCGTGAGAATACTGGGCTGGAGCTCCTTGAGAGAAGCCAAGTTGGTTTCAAAATCCTGGGTAAGGTCAAAAAAATGGAACTGGATGTGCCTGCCTTTGCTTAAGGTGGTATATAAATTACTGTTTGCACGTAAGAAAAAAGCAATTTTGTGTGGCTCTGTTATACTTCCAGGTAATGCTTTGGCGAGCATAATACCTGCCCATTTCAAACGTTCTGCCTTTGATGCAAGAAATATGCTCTGTTTACCCGACGTTCCAGAAGAAAGGCCAACCGTAATATCATTGATCGTCGGCGCAAAATTACGGCTTTCTTCTGCTAACCGCGATATTTCTAACGCTTGGGATAGGGCAATGCCCTTAGTGTTAATGGCATCAAAATGCTCCAGCATGATTTTCTTGTTAATAGCAGGAAATACTTCAAGCGGTTTATCACAATACTCACGGTAAAAAGGGGATTGGTTTAGGATAGCACGTTTGAAATGACTTAAGCGCTGCTCTTGCCACTGTTCCAATTGTTCCCGTGTTTTGAAACGCTGCATGAGTTTTCGTGCCTGCCAGAAATGATAAAGGATAGTTGCTATATCACGCATGATGCCCCTCAATTAATTCCTTCCAAACCTCCTGGCAATGCGAGGGAATAATACGGATATGCGGATTACTTTTGTATAGACGGTGTAATTTAAGCAATGTTTCCTGATAGGCCTTTTTCTGATCATGAACCAGATAAGTAATTGGTGAAGGCAGCCTATAATCACGGTATGCGGCGCTCGACCAGCAGCTATCCGCAATCAGGAACACCGATTGCTGGTTTTGATTTTTAAATAATAACCCATATTGCCCCTCTGCATGGCCAGGCAATGCAATAGCAAGCAGGCTTCCATCGCCAAATATGTCCTTTCCTTCTATGAAAGGTTGCAATGAATGCTCAAGCGGAACCGTTTTACTATCCTCAATCCATAGCAAGCGGGTTTCAACGTCTTCCGGTAACAACCCCTTCGCAAACCCTTTCCGTAAAGCTCCAAAGCCTTGTGTATGTGCTATTGCTTTATACCCCTTCTGGCTGCAAAGAATGGCTGCGTTAGGAAAATCTTGTATCCCAGCGATATGATCTGCATGGAAATGTGAAAGGAAAATAGTCTTTATTTCTTCCGGTCTAATGCCTTTGTTTTCCAACTGATGGACAAGTGTCTGGTCATCTTTTACATGCACAGGCGTAATTTTTTGGTATAACCAGAGCGGCCATTTCCTTGTTGCATCAAAGAAGCGCTGGCTATAGCCAGTATCAAAGAGTACATATCCATGTTCAGGATGCTTTATGAGCGCGCATAACGCAGGATATTCTTTAGCGTGCCAGCTTCCGCCCTTTATCGTCACACATTCCGGATGGGTGCAATAACCCGCAGAAAAGAGCGTATGCTCAAGCTGCATGATGCTTCTCCTTCCACCATGCTGCAAAACGTCTTATCCCTTGGTCTAAGGTAATAATTGGCTTATAGCCAAGATCACGTATGGCAGCGCTAATATCCAAGGTTTGTCCAATGCTGAAAACACCTACACCATATTTTGTCAGCACTGGCTCCCATGAGATCCCTGGAAGGGAAGCAACGGCTTCCATGATAGTCGCCATTCTATAGGCGGTTTTGTATGAAATATATTTAGGTTGAAAAGGCAAGCCAAGCGCCGAAAATGATAGCCTCAGCAGGTCTTTTAATTGTATAGGTTCGCCATTGGTAATGTTATATTTCTTACCTAAAGCAGCCTCATGTGCTGAAGCGCATAATAGCAGGCTTTCTACTACGTTATCTACATAGGTGGCATCAATAAGCGCATTGCCACCATTGATATGAGGCACCTTCCCATTGCGTGCAGCACGGATAATACGCGGCATAATTGCTGTATCGTAAGGACCAAAAATAGCCCTAGGACGTATGGTAATTACAGGGAGGTTATGCTCCTTAAAAGCAGCATCAATAAAATGTTCTGCCTCATGCTTCGTTGCGGCATAATGGTTTACAGGCTTTTCTGGGAGTAGATCGGCTTCAGAAATCTGGTGTTTTTCTTTAAAATCAAAATAAATGCTGGGCGTAGAGACATGTACTAACCGCTTCACATCGTGCTTCAGGCATCCTTCGATCACATTATTGGTACCCAAAACATTAGCACGGTAGAAATCCGAATACTTTCCCCATGGCGAAGAGAGTGCTCCACAATGAAAAATCACATCCTTGCCTTGGCATAACGCTGTGATTGCTTCCTTGTTCCCAAGGTCAGCCTTATAAAATCTTCCTCCTTGATTTTCCAACAAAGCGCCTATTGATTCGTTACGGCCTGTCACATGCACTTCCCAACCTTCTCTCAATAACCTGGTGGCCAGATTCCTTCCCAAACATCCAGTTGCACCGGTGATCAATGCTTTCATTGGTTATACTCCAGAATCATTCCGCCCAATGAAACGCCCGCACCCGTACCAATAAGTAAGATTTTGTCTCCACTCCGAATTTTGTTTGTTAAGAAGGCCTCATGAAATGCCGTTGGAATGGAGGCTGCGACTTGATTTCCATGGGTAGAGAATATGTCGATAAGCTTCTCTTCTGGAACGCCCAACTTTTTACGTAAATGGTGCATGGCAAGCAGGCTAGCCTGATGGGGGATTACCCAGTCCATATCGTCCAAAGTTAGCTTTGTGTCTTTAAACAATCGGCCAACAAAATCATCAATGACGCTTGCAGTTAGCTTGTATGCCGCCTTACCGTCCATTTCGAAGAGCGCATATTCGCTTAAATCTTCCATAAACCTTGAAGGATGTAGTTTGGTACCCCCAGCCTGAACCTGGCAGTAAGAGCTTCCTTCACTATAGGTTTCCAGACGTGAAGACAGTATCCTTGTCTCTTGCTTTTCTGTAGGAGAAGATAGTATGGTAGCCGCTGCACCGTCACCAAAAATCGTGCAACTTTCCATGTGGTTCCAGTTCAGTCCTAAGGATGGAATATCGCTGGAAACAATGAGCACGTTCCTAAAACGTTTTGCATCAATCATATAGGATGCTATGTCCAGTGCTGAAAGGAAGCTAAGGCACGTACTGTTAATATCAAATGCTGAAATGCCGGACTTCTCTAGTCCTAGCTGTTTATGAACAAGGGTTGCTGTGCATGGAATTGGCTGCTCCATCACGCCACACGCACCAATAATACAGTCCAATTCTTCAGGACTGATGGCTGCTTTCTTCAAGGCTTCTTTTGCAGCTTGTGTTGCCATAAAAGAAGTTGTTTCGTGTTGGCTTGCAAAATACCTTTTAGACACTCCAGATTTATTTTGAACCCAACCATTTGGCTTGCCAAGCTTTGCATCAAGCTCTTGCGACGGAACTATCTTATCTGGCAAATACTTACCCGTTCCCGTTATGTTTATAAGCCTTATGGGCACCACCAACCTAATTCTTTCGTTGTTATATCGGTATAAACTATTGACACGATGCCCACGATAGCAGATAATTATACAGTGTGCAATAAAATATGGCAAGACGAAGTGATCATACGAGAGAAGAGCTAAAAAAAATGGCTATTTTAGCTGGAAAAGAACTCATTGTTAATGAGGGGTTCAGCAAGTTCAGTGCGCGTAAAGTCGCAAAATCAATCTGCTATACAGTTGGTACGGTCTACAATATTTTTGGAAGTCATGAGGTTCTAATTTTGCACATTAATGCCACCACATTGGAGGAGATGTATGGCCATATATTACAAGCTACCAATAAACGGCAGCATGTTGATAGAATTAAAAAATTAGCTGCCCATTATATAGAATTTGCACAAAAAAATTATAATAGTTGGAGTGCATTATTTGAATTTAATCTTCCTCAGGATATTCCTTTGCCTGAATGGTACGCGAACAAGATCAAAGAACTATTTACAATAATTGAGCAAGCCCTTATGCCATTATTTCATGGTAATACTAAAAACCTCAGTTCGGGATTAGAAAATGAGTTTTGATGGAAGGCTTGGAAGGCTTAAGACAATAAGAAATAAGGGTAGAAATTAGGTGAACAAAATAAATGTTATCGTGATCGGGGCAAGTCTGGTTTGCTTGAGCGGCTGCGTAAATCTCGGGAGAGTGCCGACAAGTAATTGCCCGACGGCTCCTCATTATACTGCGCAAGAATAGCAAAAAATCGAAGAATCGGTGGTTGCATTACTCGAGCAAAGCCAGCTTATTCAGGTACTGCAGGATTATATGGATTTACTCAATAAGCTAAAAATTGCTAACCAAACTGAATAAGATTAGTGACTTCTTAGGCCAAAACATATATTATAGTAGTTAAGCCGTTATAAAATGGCAGGGCGTTTGCCTTTAATTTTCATTCCGCATTTGGTTGCGGAATCTTAAGATCCCAAGCAATAGCGAGGATGACTAATAGGTAGAGGCCTGCTGTATTTTTCATAGCAATTTTATAATGGCTTGACTATATACACATACAAATTTTGTCGTAATTAATTTTGAGGAAAAATTGTTTAAAGCATCCTTCTTAAATATCAGAAATCTAATTCTGATAGTAATATTATCTTTCTGTGGAGTTACTTTAAATGCATTCGCTGAAACTAACTCGTCTGTTTCAGATAAATTAAAAAACATTGAATCTAATACTGAAGGGCGTCTAGGTATTTTTGCTATTAATACAGAAACCGGACATATTATCAAATATCGTGCTGAAGAAATTTTCCCAATTCAATGTACATCTAAAGCAATAGGAGTTGCTGCAGTTTTAAAAAAGAGTATGTCAGATCCTTCACTGTTATCACAAAGAATTACCTATTCAAAAAAAGATCTTGATCTAGGTGAATGGAATCCCGTCACAGAAAAGCATATTTCTGAAGGAATGACAGTTAAAGAATTATGTTCTGCTGCAATAAGTCTATCTGATAACACAGCTATGAATCTTTTATTAAAAAAAATTGGGGGTATTCAGGGAATGAATGATTTTGCTCGCTCCATAGGCGACACCTCATTTAGACAGGATAACGATTGGCCAGCAGAAGCTTATTCTGGTGGTGAAGATAATGTGAAAGATTCATCAACTCCTCAAGCTATGGTTGAGAGCTTTCGCAAGATTACAACAGATAAAACTCTAGATAGACCTCAAAGAGATTTATTAACCACGTGGCTAGTAAATACACAGACAGGTGCTGCGAGAATTCGTTCAAGTATTCCAAATGGCTGGATAGTTGGTAATAAAACTGGCACAGGAGGTGCTTATGGCTCAACTAACGATCTTGCAATTGTTTGGCCACCAAAGCATGCACCAATTCTAATTGGTATCTACTATACGAGTAATAATAAAAAAGCAACAAAAAGAGAAGATGTGCTATCAGCTGCAACCAAAGTTCTAGTTGAAGAATTTATTGCAAAAGACAGAAAATTAAAAGATTTGTAATTCTTACTTTGTTAAAAATAAGAAGATTACATATATAGTTTATCATAGGTTTTACGCAGATATGAAAATTATTCTCTAAAATTGCCCTTTGTTTTTAGGGCGCAGCACAACAAAAGCCACTTGCTTATTGTTGTCACAATAGTCTTAAAAATGACCTTTTTCAGAGTACATCATGATGCATAAACCCATTCAAATTAAAAACCTGGATCTGTCTTTTCCCCACAAAACCTGCTTTGAGAACTTTAGTTGCCAAATACCTTATGGCAGCCGCATTGCCATCATCGGCAGAAACGGTAGCGGGAAATCCAGCTTGCTAAAAATGATTGCCTCACTTTGCGGTGAAGACGCGGTTGTTGGTTATGTTCCACAAGTGATTATTGATCATACGGACTTAAGCGGCGGGCAACGCTTGAATAAAGCTGTGACAGAGGCTTTAAGCCTTGATCCTAATATTCTGCTGCTTGATGAACCGACCAATCACCTCGATCACCGGAACCGCAAGAGCCTCATGCGTATGCTGCAAAATTACCCTGGCACACTTATTATGGTCTCTCATGATAAAGAATTATTCCGCCAGTGCACCGATACTTTATGGCACATTGATAACGGTAAGATTCATATCTTCTCGGGTAATTACGATGATTATATGAGTGAGATCAAACTAAAACGTACATCTATTGAAGGGGAATTGGAGCTCTTAAATCGAAAGTCAAAAGGTATGCACCACAAGCTGATGCAAGAGCAACAGCGTGCGGCCAAGAGCAAGGCTAAAGGAGAGAAAAAAGTAGAAAATCGCAAGTGGCTTAAAATGGTTGGTGATTTAAAAGGTATGAAAGCAGAAAAATCCCAAGGCAAGAAACTGAAAAGCATTGATGAAACCAAAAGCGATCTTAATAATAAGTTAGCTGACCTCCGCCTTCCTGAAATTATTATTCCTAAATTTTCTATTGAGGGCTCTGATACAGGCAGAGGTGTAGTCATACAGATATCAGGGGCGTCTGTGGGTTATGTTGAGAATCAACCTATCTTATCAGGAATAGCCTTAAGCCTTGCACGCGGTGAACGTACTGCCATCATAGGTGATAACGGTAGCGGTAAATCAACCCTGATCAAAGCTATTCTGGGAGAATCCGGTGTCTATAAAACCGGAGATTGGCATGTGGTGAAGCTGGAGGATATCGGTTATCTCGATCAGCATTACGGCACATTAAATCCTGATAAAACCGTACTTGAAGCCATAGCAGACCTTGTGCCTCACTTGCCCCATGCTGAAATAAGGCGCCACCTGAATGACTTCTTATTTCGTAAAAATGAAGAAGTGAATGCTCTTGTCAATACACTTTCTGGCGGTGAAAAGGCACGTCTCAGCCTGGCACAAATCGCAGCTAAAACACCTAGCCTCTTGATCCTTGATGAAATCAGCAATAACCTTGATCTAGAGACAAAAGAGCATGTGACTCAAGTCCTCAAGGCTTATCCAGGGGCTATAATCGTTATCTCCCATGATCCTGATTTTCTGGAAGAGATAGGAGTAAATTCTTACTATAAAATTAGTAATGGCTATGTAAGTTTTAGCACCAGATGATGACGATTAAACTCGAATCCTTGTTTTAGGTAAACGTATCTAAATGAATTTCTTCACACAATAGACCTCTTCGGAAACTCTACTTCTGCTGCAAATTGCGTCGTCGCTTCGGTACTCAAATCCTCATGTATATTGAATACACTCCGGTCTTCCGTTCCGTCGGCTCCTTGCACTTTGCTACCAGAAGCGAGTTTCCGAAGAGATCTATTGACTCTACCTCTATAGCTGTTTGTCATCCAAAAAGGGTATCAAGAAACAAAGTATTTAAAGGAATAGCAAAACTAGGCAAAACTACAAATGGGTGGTTTTATGGGCTAAAGTTGCATGTGATTATTAATGAAAATGGAGAATTTTAAAGTGTAAAATTTACCACTGGTAATGTTGATGACAGAGCACCTGTTGGCAATCTCTCTAAATTTTTAAAAGGTTGATTATTTGGAGATAAAGGTTGTATTAAACAAGAGCTTTTTGAAAGCTTATACAGCAGAGGATTAAAATTAATCACCTCAACTATTGTCCATGGCTGAGAAAACTCTGCTACGAAAACGCTCTATAATTGAATCAGTATTTAATATACTGAAATATCATTTTGAATTAGAACGTACTAGACATAGGTCCATTCAAAATGCTTTTGTACACCTCATTTCTACCCTCATCTCTTATTGCCTTAAACTATCCAAGCCTTCTATCAAAACTCACTTTCTAATCCCGAATTGAGGCGTATAAGTCAAACATAACATGCTGATAAAAGTAACGGTATTAGAAACACTTTTTAACACGCTCCCAAAATTTATGAGAAAATGTTTGATTTTCATAGCTAGTACATAACGCTTTTATCTATAGCTCTCTCCTTAAAATCCCCAAATATGCTCTTTCAGCTCTTCTTCTTTTGAGGAAGTTAAATCTTTATGTATTTCTTTGCTCAGAAGAATTGTGGCATGCACTGAAAGCGTATGCCTTAGGTAACCTAGAAATTTAGGCGGCGCAATTAATATCAAACTTTGAAACTCATTTGCAGTGGCTCCCTGATTTAGTATTGCTGTAATTTGGCGTGAAAAGTGTTGTTCCTCTTGGTGGTGTAAATCCACTTTTGATTCAGGGGTGTTGAGTTCAAATATGCCATGAGGTTTATCGCTGCCTAAGCTATGGCTATGTACTCTTGCTTTATCTGATTCTAATTTGTTTATCAGTTTTAAATTATGTCTGCTTTTGTAACTTGAATAGAGGCGAGCTTTGCTTCCGTCTGCTACCACTATCCATGTTATTTTTTGGGGTGTAATCATAAAGCTCTCCTGCATTAAATTGACTTACAACTTTTGATTGTATAGCAAGTGGCGGCTGATTCAATGGATTTGATGGATACTCCGTTAACTTGAAAAATTAGATCTCTTGCAAAACCCGCTTCTGGTAGAAAAATGCTAGAAGATTTTGGCGCACAGGACCGGAGTGTATTAGACATATACGAGGATCCTAGCACGAAATCAAAGCAGCAGATTGCAGCAGAAGTAGGGCTATGCAATAGGTCTAATGAGGTCTAGCTATATGCCTGCTTACTAAGCCCCAATCTCTCAAATAGCCTATTATCTTGTTCTGGCACTGGGTTACCTGCGGTAAGCAATTTTTCGCCGTAGAACATAGAGTTAGCGCCGGCCATGAAGCACAGGGCTTGTAGTGCATCGGACATTTGCTCTCTGCCCGCGGAAAGCCTAACGTAAGCTTTTGGCATCAAAATTCGGGTAAGCGCTATGGTTCTAACGAAATCAAAAGGTTCTATATCAGCTTGGTTTTCCAGAGGCGTGCCCGGGATTCTAATCAATTTATTTATAGGTACGGATTCGGGGTATTCCTCCAAATTTGCAAGTATTATGAGCATTTTAATGCGGTCTTCATTGGTTTCTCCCATCCCTAAAATGCCGCCGCAACAAACCTTGATGCCAGATTCCCTAACGTATTCCAAAGTATTTAACCTGTCCTCAAATGTGCGTGTAGTTATAATCTCTTCATAAAATTCAGGTGAGGTATCGATATTATGATTATAAAAATCAAGCCCTGCATCTTTTAGCCTTTCTGCTTGGTAGCTTTTGAGTAAGCCAAGGGTTACACAAGTTTCTAATCCCATTTTTTTAACTTCGCCCACCATTTTACACACAAGCTCTAAATCATCATCTTTAGGTTCGCGCCAAGCTGCGCCCATGCAAAATCTTGTGCTTCCGGCATCTTTAGCTCGCTTTGCAGCTGCAAGTACTTCCTCAATTTTCATCAAAGGCTCCTTTTTTAACCCGGTGTTATAATGTGCGGATTGAGGGCAATATGCGCAATTTTCTGGACAACTTCCTGTTTTTATACTTAAAAGTGTGCTAATTTGCACCTCACTTGGGTTAAAATTTTCTCTGTGCACTGTTTGCGCTCTGTAAAGGAGCTCGGGCAATGGGAGGTTGAAAATTTCTTGAGCGCTTTGAAGCGTATGTTTCTTTGGCATTAGATACCTTTTACTAATTTATGGGGGGACAAATGTACAGCCAATATAGCCAAAATTTATCACGCCTGCATGATACTGACAAAATTCGTAAATTGCCAGAAGCAAGTTGTGTGGGGAATAAGATAGACTTCTCCACTAATGATTATTTGTGCCTAAGCCGTAACCTTGCGGTGTTGGAAGCAGCTATGGAAGCTGGCAAGAAATATGGAGTGGGCGCTACTGGTTCTAGGCTCCTTTCAGGAAATAATCGATTGTTTGAAGAATTTGAAGAAAAGATAGCTCACGATAAGAGCCTAGAGTCTGCTCTTATCTTTAATACTGGTTTTCAGGCAAATTTCAGCGTGCTCTCCAGCTTATTAGATAGCAAAGTTCTAGGCGAGGTACCTGTTGTATTTTTTGATAAGCTGAACCACGCGAGCCTATATCAAGCGGTTTTATTCAGTGGGGCCAAACTTATAAGGTATAGGCACAACGATATGCAGAATTTAGCTGCGCTTATGGAGGATTATGCAAATGATGGTCGCCCTAAGTTTATTGTAACAGAAACTATATTTGGCATGGATGGTGATGTTTTAGATATAGCAAATGCCACATCTTTGGCGAAGAAGTACAATGCATTTTTATATCTAGATGAAGCGCATGCAACGGGTGTGGTGGGGCATAATGGATATGGTCTCTCCACTACTATTTCTATTAAAAACATACCGCATCTGGTTATGGGAACTTTCAGTAAAGCTTTAGGTGCAAGCGGTGGATACATAACTTGTGATTTACTTGTGAGAGAGTATATATTAAATAAAGCCCCCGGATTTATTTATTCTACAGCGAGCTCTCCTATGGTGATTGGTGCCGCAAGCAAAGCTTGGGATATGGTTAAGGGTTTTGATGCAGAGCGTATGTGGCTTAATACTCTCGCGTCGTCGCTTAATTTGGCTCTGAAGGAGCTGGGTTTTAATACGGGAAATTCCACATCACATATTATTCCTATAATATTGCAGACGGAAACTGCGGCATTAGAGATGCAAAAAAAGCTGTTGGATAATAATATTATTGTTTCTTGTGTAAGGCCGCCTACTGTTCCGCCTGGGGCATCTCGCATCCGCATAGCTCTTAACATCCACCATACTAGTGAAGATATAGAAAAATTAATTAATGTTTTGAAAACAGTATGAAGCAGAAAATTAAATCAAGATTCAACGCGGCTAGCTACTCCTATGAAAGCGTGGCTTCGGTGCAAAAAGAATGTGCGCAAATATTAGCGGCATCGGTTTATGAATTTGCAAAGGGATTTGTTCCAAGTTCTATTTTGGATTTAGGTGCGGGCACTGGCTATGCAGCAGAGGCTATGCTTAAATATTACCCGCATGCAAGCTATATACTTAATGATATTGCACCAAGCATGTTGGATATGGCGCGAGCTAAATTCCCGGCATTTGAATTTTGTTTGGGGGATATGGAAGAAATAGATTTTGGAATGCACGATCTCATTATCGCTAATTTATCCCTGCAATGGGTGAGTGACCTAGAGTCATTTCTATTAAAATTAAATAAGGGCGCTAAAGTAGTGGCTTTTTCTTGCCTGCTTGATGGCACTTTTACAGAATGGGAAGAGCTACTCAGATATTATGGCGCCCCATCTCCGCTTAAAAACTATCCTACGGAGAAGGAGGTATCTGAGCTTTTAACAGCCATTGGTGGGTCTATTGAAGTAAAGGATTTCGCTATCGCATTCAAAAATGCTAAGGAATTCATGAAGTATTTGAGTAACTTAGGAGCTTCTGCAAGCAACATAGAGGTGCCATTTGCTAAAATTAAGGAAATTATAACTTCTAATAATAAACCTTTTATAGCTACTTATAAGGTCGGCTTTGTGGTTTTTTCAGGGTGTTAACGGAAAATTAACTAATCATTAGTATATATAAAACAGTTAGATAAGCCTGGCATCTTAATTCGCTTTTAAAAAAGTGAAAAAATTTTTAAAAAAGCGTTTGACAGTAGCCGGGGTTTTGGTTATAAATATCCCTCACCAGCGAATGAGAAGAAAAACAAAAACGCTGGAAGTTCTTTTGAAATTGCAGAAAATGATTTAAAGACGGTAGTACGTAGCAGAAATTCTAAGCTTCGTTTGAGAAGCTAAAAGTTAAGATCAAAACATGAGAGTTTGATCCTGGCTCAGAGTGAACGCTGGCGGCGTGCTTAACACATGCAAGTCGAACGAGTAAGTGCTGTAGCAATACAGATTACTGCTAGTGGCAGACGGGTGAGTAATACATGGGAATCTACCTCGAAGTCTGGGATAACTGTTGGAAACGACAGCTAATACCGGATATTGCCGAGAGGTGAAAGTTTTTCGCTTCGAGATGAGCCCATGCAAGATTAGCTAGTTGGTAGGGTAATGGCCTACCAAGGCGAAGATCTTTAGCTGGTCTAAGAGGATGATCAGCCACACTGGAACTGAGACACGGTCCAGACTCCTACGGGAGGCAGCAGTGGGGAATATTGGACAATGGGCGAAAGCCTGATCCAGCGACGCCGCGTGAGTGAAGAAGGCCTTCGGGTTGTAAAGCTCTTTCAGTAGGGAAGATAATGACGGTACCTACAGAAGAAGCTCCGGCTAACTTCGTGCCAGCAGCCGCGGTAATACGAAGGGAGCTAGCGTTACTCGGAATCATTGGGCGTAAAGCGTGCGTAGGCGGTTTTATAAGTCGGAAGTGAAAGCCTGGGGCTCAACCCCAGAATTGCTTTCGATACTATAAAACTTG
>JAJTHY010000013.1 GCA_021298045.1 Candidatus Jidaibacter sp. | reverse complement strand
GCCTGGATCCCCGCCTACGCGAGGATGACAAAAAGGGTAGTGGTCCTGCAATGACACTCATTATGCTAATTAACCATTTTTTGACGACGCCTTATTCATAATTCAGATACGATATGAAAATTTTTAATGCGGTCGCCCTGGGTGGAGACCTATTGTATTTTTCATAGCTATTTTATAAGGGCTTAGCTGTATTGTGTATGTGCCTGCATGTGTGTTAAGGATATTTATGTTGAGAAACAAAGTCCATTTTATAGTTGGAATAAGCGCTTTATTTGCAGCTTCAGAGGCTAATTCTACAGCCCTATCCACCCCACCAGATGTTACCATCAACAACCCCACTAGCTACTCTGGAGGAAGTATCGGAAGCGGCAGTATAGTTACCAACAACAGCAGCTTGTGAATCACCATCGATTGACCCAAAGTTCCCCTGCCCTTCAATTATAGGGTATCGCATAGAAAAACTCTGCGCCATACGTACCAATGCGTCATAAATTGAAACATCCCCATATGGATGGAATTTACCGATTATAGCTAAACCGTTATAAAATGGCTATGAAAAATACAGCAGATCTCCACCTCTTATTCATCTTCGCTACTGCTTGGGATCTTAAGATTTCGCAATAAATGCGTAATGAAAACTAAAGCAAAAACCGTGCCTTTTTTGTAATTAAATCGGTTATAATAAAAGCCTAATCGTCATTCTGAAGTTACTGGCGCGCTGTGGAGATCTAAATAAATTGGACCTCCATACTAGAAAAATACATAAAATTTATTGATATGTGATCAGGCTTATGTTATGTAATCGTGAGAAATTTTAATTATCGTAATACTATATGCCAATATATAGAAGTTTATTGTATTTTTTATTAATCAACCTATTAGTCTTAGTAAAAGTAACAGCATCATTTGCAAAAGATAATAACAATACTGTCGGTGCTGTTGCAACTGGGCATCCACTTGCGACACAAGCTGGTTTAGATATTCTAGAAAAAGGTGGCAATGCATTTGACGCCGCAGTCGCAATTGCTTCTACGCTTAATGTTGTGGAGCCAGCTATGACGGGGCTTGGCGGATATGGATCAACTCTTATTTATGACGCAAAAAATAAAGAGATACGATATTTAAATGGTAGTGGTAAATTTCCACTTAAATCGAATTCCGATCTTATGAGGGCTCCTACACTCAATTATGAGAAAAACAGGCAAGGACCGAAATCCATATGTACTCCAGGTAATTTGAATTCATGGAAGGCTATGCATTCCAAATATGGGAAATTATCTTGGAACAGACTTTTTGATAGTGCAATTAAGCATGCCGAAGATGGATTCCCCGTATCACCTTATATCGCTGTCTTGATAGCAGACTCATTCAACAAATTTTCAGAATATCCAAAAGCTTTTTATGGCATAAATGGGCGCCCATTAAAGGAAGGGGAATCCCTTGTTCAAAAAGATCTTGCTAAAACTTACAGATTGATAGCCAAAGAAGGCGCAAATGCTTTTTACACAGGAAAAATTGCAAAACAGATGCATAAACAGATACAAGAGCTTGGAGGTTTTCTTTCGTTTGAGGACTTAAAGGCAGATGTAGCTGAATGGTGGGATCCTATAAAACTGAACTATAGAGGTTATGATATCTATACCATGGGAACTCCTGGCAATGGTTTCTCGGCACTTTTTGCGCTTGGTGTTTTAGAACAATTTAACTTAGCGGATATCAAACATAATTCTCCAGAATATTTACATCTTTTAATAGAGATCTTAAAAAAGAGTACTGAGGTGCGTTTAAATCATTCTGGATCAGTCGAAGAAAGAGATAATATAGTAAATAATATACTTACAAAAAATAATTTTGCACAAGTTGCTAGAGATATTAATTTAGATAAAGCTTCTGATTTTAACATCCATTCTGATAAGGAAGGATTAAATACAACACATTTTGTAGTAGTTGATAAATTAGGAAATATTGTAAGTTCGACACAAACACTTGGACTCGGCTTTGGTAGCAAGGTTATGATTGAGGGCACAGGCATTTGGATGAATAACTCCATGGCTTTCTCAACATTTGAGCCAAAGGGGAATCCTATGGATGTTTTCCCAGGGAAGTATAAATTGTCTAGTAATTCCCCTATAATTGTAATGAAAGATAGTCAGCCATGGGCGGCTTTTGGCACCCCAGGAGGACACACAATACCCCAAAATGTAGCACAAATTACCGTTAATCTTATTGATTTTGGCATGGATATGCAAAGAGCTATAGATGCCCCTAAGACTGCATTTTTCGATGATGAGAATGTTGTGATTACTGAAAAAGGTATAGAAAGTTCTATAGTTTCCAAGCTGAAGGCAAGAGGGCATCATATAGATAATGAGCATATAGCAAGTTATATTGGTCTTAGCGGTAAAATTGGTAATGCCATGGGCATAAAAATAATTCAAGATCAAAAAGGCAATGTGATATTCGATACAGGGGTTGATAAAAGAAAGGATGGCTGGTCCACAACACATATCTTTACAAAAAAGCATAGTTGATCCACTGTCTAATCTTGTTTACAGGGCCACATCCAAATATTACAGCAATAATTTATCTGCAGATCTTAAAGGGGATGGAAGCACCTTGTAACTCCTGCATTTTCAATTAGACCCGCCATTGGCTTAACGCTTGCTTATAAGGTAAGAGATGGCTACTCCGAGCAAAATGCTGGTATTTATAACCAAACATATATGAAACAAACGGCTAAATCAAAAGAGCCATATGTGGGTGTGGGCAGAGACCGTGTTAAAAAGTGTGTTTAATAGGGCCAAATAGAAAAGGCAGAAACCGGATGTTGTGCTCTGAGTTTGCGGCAAGAACTACCGCGGCTGCTTTTATTGAATTGAATAATAAGCTTAAGGCTGAACTGGATGTAAAAGAAGATATGATAAAAATACCATTTACCAACCGCGAGAGGTTCCGCACCATGCATCCGGATAGGCTTGTAAAAATTTTATCTGATGCTGGGTGTATAACGGAAATGGAACGCACAGACACAGAGAAAAAATACTTTAGCTTCGCAAACAGGGAAAAAGAAAAAAAGGATGCGAAAGAGAGTGGCGTGCATGGAAGGGAGTGATGGTACAATATCTTTCATGATCTCGGATGATCGTCTGCCTTGCGACTTTGCTCATCCTAAGCTGCCATCTAATCATAAATTATCTCAGCATGTGCTTTATCGAATGAAAAGGGGGTAGTATCAAAACCCATCTTAACCAAAAATTAATCATTTTATTGTAAGAATATCAGTATACACATTTTGGTATACGACCATGGAGCAAGGATTTAAAAACTTAAGAGCAACCCTCAAAAGAGAAAGCTTAAAGCTTTTAAACGAAAAAGCTAGGCTCCTTGTTGATTCAAAAACCCTTGAGAGTTTACCTGAGAATACAAACTTTTTCAGCTATATAACTGGTTATGATGAGAAGATCATCAACAAGCGGATGGAGCAGGTAATAGAGTCGCTTTCGGATAACTTCTTTACAATGCCATATAAAGACCAGAAATCTGCCAAAGAGAAAATGGTGGAGGAGTTTTTTAACACCCGCATTGACCTTAAGCAAGATTTGGAGTTCGCCGGCTTTCTGTTGGAGCTGTTTGATAAGCTGATGACCCTGCTAAAAGGCCAAGCCTTGGGTAGGCAAAATAACCCAGTGCAAGTGGTGCTTAAAGATCCTAGGGAGTTGAGTGCTCAAGACTTAAAAATGGAGCTTAACGCAATTAAGGATTTTTCTAAGGGTGGGTCAGAGCTGGATATTGTTACAACAAACTTCAAAAGATACATAGTACATTTACAAAGTGAATACAATTTGCTGAAAGATGCAACTAGTCATGAAGACTTAACTAAAAAACTGAAGTTACTAGATGAAAATATCATCATAATTAAGAGATTGGAGGTACCATATAAAACACCACCAGCCAGTTTAGCAGACATAAAATCTGCATATGGTGGGAAATACCAAACTTTAGAAGAGCTTGAACAAGAAAAAGAGAGTTTACAAGAGCAGGCCATTAAGGCAAAAGAAACCGAAGAAGTAGCAATGATAAAAAAACTTAAAGGCGCTGAAGGTGATAAGCTGGAGCCCAATGGTTTAACCAAGCGCCAAGCTTTTGCACTTAAGTTATTCAACGAAGCATATGATAGCAAAAGATTGTTACCAGAAGTGCAAAAGAAATTTGTGCAAGAATTCTTGGTTAGTGCACTTGGCAATATGCAATTGAATAAAGTTAAAGCATTTGCAGAAGATGGCATAATGAAGCGCTTCACCTATAAAACTAGGAATCCAGAGATATTTTTAGCAGCTGCGGAAAAACTGTTGAAGATAGAAAAAGGTGAGAAAATTAAAGATGAAGATAAATTGAGCTTACGAGAATATGGAATTTTAATAGATTATCGTAATGTAAAAAATTATTTTGATGAAATGGGCAAAGCGAGCTTGTTGACAGGCAACACAAAGCTAAATGATATATACGAGCAAATAAAAGCAATAACTCCAATACTTGACAAAATTCAACAATTAGTTACCAAGAAAGCTAGTGAAAAAATTGAATCCGGTGACTTGCTTTTGAATAACATTATTAAGGAAGCTGATTTTGCCAATGAGAGGTTAACGTTTGATGATAGAGCTAATTTAATAGTAACGGAGCATCTACATACCCGAAAGTTATTAAAATCAAATGGTGAGGTGAATACTTCTCATGTATATTTTGATGGGGCAAGCACAGTTGAATTTGACATCATGGAATATTTTTATTCCGACATTTATAAAATAGATGTTGCACCCCTAATCAACGATAGCGTTAGAGAACAGTTAAAAGATAAGTATGGAGATAATTACGCAGAAGAGATTAATAAAAAATACAGACAAATTGAATATAAATTACATGAAAATTCTCAAGAACAATTTGCAGGCTTAGCTTTGCGAAAGCAAATGGAATATACTTTATTGGGCATAATGGAATATATCGGCTACTTAGGCCACAACAAGCTCGTAGCGGAGGATTTAGACCTGATCCATAAAGATATCATGGGTGGAGCTAAGGAGAAAAACCGGATGTTGTGCTCTGAGTTTGCAGCAAGAACTACTGTAGCTGCCTTCATTGAACTAAATAATAAACTTAAAGAAGAACTGGGCGTAGAGAAAAATGTGATAATCATACCATTTACCAACCGCGAGAGGTTCCGCACCATGCATCCGGATAGGCTTGTAAAAATTTTATCTGATGCTGGGTGTATAACGGAAATGGAACGCACAGACACAGAGAAAAAATACTTTAGCTTCGCAAACAAGATAAAAGAAGAAAAAGCTGCGAAAGAGAGTAGTGCGCATGAAAAGGGGTGATGTTGCAATAAACTAAAGTTTATAAGTTGATTTCCTGAAGTTGACGAGTATCCTATCGGGTAGCTATTACTAAGTCTTTGGATTCATGATTAAGTTTATAAGAAATTTATTCCGCAGCATTAAGCTGGTTTGTGTTTTGCTAATTAAGGCGATACCTCAGCGCATTTTTTTATGCTGGATTTATAGTAAATTTAATAAGGAAAAATATGATGCTTCGGCCAAGATCTTGGGTAGAAAATTAAGTGAATTTTTTCAATCTAGCGGTCCTACTTTCATTAAACTTGGGCAAATTTTATCGACTCAAACAGATCTAATGGGAGCGATAATCTCAAGTGAACTAGCAAATTTACAAAATGAGCTTCCGCCTTTTTCATATGATTTAGTTAAGAAGCAAATATTATCTGACTTTAATAAACCTATAGAAGAGTTATTCGCAGATTTTTCTGAACAATCTGTTGCTGCTGCTTCGGTCGCGCAGGTGCATAAGGCTATTTTAAAATCTGGAGAGGTGGTTGCTGTAAAAATTCTGCGTCCAAATATCAAAAAACTTTTTAGATTGGATATAGAGTTTTTGTATGGGTTTGTTGGGGTGGTGGAATTTTTCTTCAAGAAATCTATTAAAAGATTGCGCTTAAAAGATTCCTTGAAAACATTGCAAAAATCAATAGAGATGGAGTTGGACCTTAGATTTGAAGCTGCAGCTGGGGACCAGATTAGATCCAATTGCATAAACGATCCCGGCCTTAAAATCCCTAAAATCTATTGGAATTATACAACGCAAAATGTCTTTACAATGGAATGGATTAATGGTGTTCCTGTAGATGATAGAGATGCATTAATCAGTATGGGGTTTGAGCCACATGAGATTGCGAAAAACTTAGCTGTCAGTTTTTTTAACCAAGCTTATCGGGATGGATTCTTTCATGCGGACTTGCATCCAGGAAACTTATTAGTCGATGAAAGCGGCAATGTAGCTATGGTAGACTTTGGTATAGTGGGTACTTTGAGTAAAGAAGATAGGAGGTATATAGCAGAAATCTTATATGCCTTTATTACACACGATTATGACCGGGTCTCAGAAATCCATTTTAAGGCTGGATATGTGCCAGATGGCCAAGACCGTAAATTATTTTCTCTTGCGTGTCGCAGCATAGGTGAGCCGATAATTGGGCTTCCCGTAAATCAAATATCCATATCACATTTATTGCTTCAGCTTTTTTTGATCACCGAAAAGTTTCAAATGCAAACGCAACCACAGCTTATTTTGCTGCAGAAAACCATGGTCACCATAGAGGGTGTTGGGCAATCCATTTACCCAGAAGTTAATATGTGGCAACTAGCAGAGCCATGGATTGAAAAGTGGGCTAAGGACAATTTTAACTTTAAATCTCAGGCAAAGGATGTTCTGCAAACATCATTAAATTTATTACAAAGGTTCCCTAAGGTTTATGATGATGCCGAGAAAGCGCTGAAGCTTTGGAATCAATACGCGCAAAATAATATGTATGCTGCAGAAGAGCCACTCAATAAAGGTAAGTTTCGAGTGCTATCATTTTTGTTAGGCGTTGCAAGTGCTGCACTTATTATCACTTTACTATGAAGATGTATGATGTAATCATTATCGGCTGCGGAGCTGCCGGCATGATGGCAGCTATGACTGCAGGTCAAAGGGGCAAGAAGGTTTTGTTGGTGGATCACTCCGATAAGGTGGGTGAAAAGATCCGTATTTCTGGCGGGGGTAGATGTAATTTTACCAACATCAATGCTACCTACAAAAATTATTTATCGCAAAATCCACACTTCGCAATTTCCGCGCTGGCGCAATACTCACAGCATGATTTCATAAAATTGGTTGAGTCGCATGGTATTAGCTACCACGAAAAAACTTTAGGGCAGCTTTTTTGCGATGGTTCTTCGAAGCAAATTATAGATATGCTCCTACAAGAATGCAAAGCAGCAGGGGTGGAGATATTACTTAATTGTGTAGTGAGTGGAGTTAAAAAGAATGAGAAGTTCATAATCGGTTCAAACTTAGGCGAATTTGCATCGCATTCATTGATAATTGCAACTGGAGGATTATCAATCCCGAAATTAGGCTCTACAGACTTTGGTTACAAAATAGCTCGACAATTTGGTATTCAGATGGTGCAAACTAGGCCCGCACTAGTGCCGCTGACATTTTCAGACCTTGATATGCCGGGGTACAAAGGTTTAAGCGGTGTATCATTACCTGCGGTAGTTTCTTATGCAGGTGTAAATTTTAAGGAAAGCATATTGTTTACTCATAAGGGTTTAAGTGGCCCCGCGATCTTGCAAATATCTTCTTACATAAAGCAATATACGGATGAGGAGATAAAGCTTAACCTGCTGCCAAATATAAATTTGATGGAAGAATTTACAGGCGAAGGGGGGCGCAAAGCTAAAATTAATAATTTTCTAAAAGATTATCTGCCAAATAGATTTGTGGACCTATGGTGTGATAGTGCAGGATACAATAGGCGCATTGCAGACTTCAAGCAAAAGGATTTGCAAAAGATTGTTTATGATTTAAATAACTTTAAAGTTAAAATAAATGGTACCGAGGGCTATGTGAAGGCCGAAGTCACAGCAGGTGGAGTGGATACTAAAGAACTTTCTTCCAAAACTATGGAAGCACTCAAGGTGCCAAATTTATATTTTATTGGAGAAGTCGTGGATGTAACTGGATGGTTAGGTGGATATAATTTTCAATGGGCCTGGTCTTCAGGTTTTGTAGCCGGTAGTAATTCCTAAGTTGGGGGTACTTATGAGCATGAAAAAGAACAGTAATAATTTCCTGGATTATGTTAAAGAGGTGTTAGAACCATTTGGGCCAATAACTACACGAGCGATGTTCGGTGGGTTTGGAATATATAAAAATGGAGTGATATTTGCGATGATCGCAGATAATGAATTGTATTTTAAAGCTGATGATGAGGCTAGTAAGTTTTTTCAGACATATGGCTCCGAGCCATTTACTTATCAGGGAAAAAGTGGATTGGTGAGAATGTCATATTGGAGAGTTATGCCTGAAGTGCTAGAGGATGCGGAGATGCTTAAGGCCTGGTTTAATGTCGGGATAAAAGCTGCTAAAAAGAAACAGAATCAGGGGATCTAAAGAATCCACTTAAAACTTGAGCTCTGCTCTAATGGTGAAAGCATGAGATTTCTGATACCGTTTAAAAGTACCTATATATCCTAATGTCAATCCAAAATTTGTAGCGTTGTTTATCGCAGATCCAGAAAAGATAATATAATCAGCATTTCTACCTGGGCCTTGAGAAAATATTATAGTACCCCACACTTGTTATAAGAATTTTTTTTGCCATCATCTACCCTCCTATAATAAATTGCCCTTGAACAGATATGTTATTGAAATCATTTAAACATAATCCTGAAGGAAAAGCGCTGGCTGGGGGGGCAAAAAATTTGTATATGCGGGTGC
>JAJTHY010000062.1 GCA_021298045.1 Candidatus Jidaibacter sp. | reverse complement strand
TACTTGCGACGCGGCAGTTGATCCAGCCCCTCGGGTCATTCCTGCTGCGGATGGAATCTTATCTTAAGATCCCTGAACTGCGTGCGGAATGACAATTAAAGCAAAAACCGTGCCTTTTTTGTAGTTGAATTAGCTATATCAACTCTTGGTATAGATCCGCTATCCATTATTCGCGTTAGCTATGGTTGCCCTGTTATGCCCTGTGAATAGTCTTTAAAAAAGCTGGATAGTATGTTTTATTTATGCATTAATAAAACGCAAGTAATGGTATTTAAAATAGTATGTTATCTTCAAAAGGGCGCACAAATTATAATGAAGAAAGTAGTTTGCCTTCTTCACTCAGTACTCCGAATTTGGTATTAAACTCTCTAGATATTGAAAAAAAAGAATCTGTAGAAAAGTTTATCGAGCAAAACATAGAGCAGTTGTCTCGTTGGTGCCCGTGGATTATAAAAAAAGTTGAATCATCTGATCCCGCAAAAATACTAAGCATGTTTTTAAAAGAAATAGATGAAGAAATCTCTTATCATTTTTCCATATATAGTAATAATACTTTCATTGGCATGATATCGCTTTGTAATTTAAAAGGTGATGAAACATCTGCATCCCTTATATATTGGATGGATCGGTCAGTAGATAAATTTTTTGATAAGCTTTTCATTGAGGCTTTAAGGGCTTTGTCTCAGCTGGCATTTTATAAGCTCTCTGTTTTAAAATTGGTTATTCCATGTGTTGCTGGTAATTTTTTTGGCGAGGTTATGGCAAAAGAAATGCGCTTTAAACTTAAACGTATCGATCTAATTGCCGGCAAGTCAGTAAAAATATATGAGCTAGATGGATTCGAATTTTTTAGCTTTAATAAGGTTTGACAGCTTTGGTTTTAAAGACCTTGTCACTGTATTGATTCTTCTATAGAATGTTATCGAAATTACACGTTTAAGGCTATTTCAGTATGCTAAACTCCATTACTATCAAAGATTTTTTGTTAATTGATGACATTGAGATTTCTTTTAAGAAGCTATTCACGGTAATCACAGGTGAGACAGGCGCTGGTAAATCTATAATAATCCAAGCATTGATGATGGCTTTTGGAGATAAAATATCTGGTAAAAAATTGATAAGGCCACAAGCGAAAAACGCCATGATAACAGCTAATTTTGATATTGCAGGTTGTAAGCCAGCACTAGAAATTTTGAACAATTTGGGAATTGAAACAGAAGATGAGCTAATTTTGAGGAGGGTGATATATCAAGATGGTAAGTCTAAAGCATATATCAATGATGTTCCTGTTAACATTGGCTCTGTAGCGCAGTTAAAGGATGTTATGCTGGAGGTGTGTGGGCAGCATTCAAGCCGAAGTCTGCTTGAGAAAAGTAACCATTTAAAACTGCTGGATGAATACGCTGGCTGCGCAGCTGAGGTTCGTAATATAATTACTTTGTATTCTAACCTAAAAAATAAGTTATTTGAATTAGCTGCTTTGCAAAAAAAGAAAGAGGTGAGTGATATTGAGAGGGACTTCTTAAATAGTACAATAAAAGAGTTAGAGGCACTTAACACCCATCCAAATGAAGAGGATGATTTAATAGAAAAGCGCAAATCTATGGCTGATAGGCATAAGTTATCCGAAATATTAATTAAGACTAATCAGAAGATTTCTTCTCTAAACCTTGAATCCCAGCTTTACAACTTACAAAAAGATTTAGAGCGGGGAGGCGAGGTATTCGATAAGGCAACATCTGCGCTTAAAAATGCTATGTCAGAAGTTAAAGAGTTTGAGGCACAAATAGAAGAATTAGCTGCTTCATTTTCCAATGATTTTGATATGGAGAAGTTAGAAAGTAGGCTATTTAAAATACGAAGTATTGCCAGGAAATATGGTATTATTTCATCAGAGATAAATAATTTTTTAGATGCTAAGATATCGGAATTAAATGAAATTGATAACTTAGAATATTTGATTAAGAAGATAGAGGATGAGGTAAGAGAGGCTAAAAACTCATACCTGCATTTAGCGCAAGCAGTAAGTGAAACAAGGTTTCGTGCAGCACTTGTGCTAAAAGATAAAATAGAATCGCACCTTGCAGACCTAAAGATGGAAAAGGTTGAGATTTCAATAAATGTGAAAAGTAGCGAAGAGCCAGAAGAATGGTCTGCGACCGGCATAGATAAAATTTCATTTATGGTGCGTACAAATAAAGGTATGGATTTTGGTGATATTGCAAAAAGCGCATCTGGAGGTGAGTTGTCTAGAATAATGCTTGCGGTTAAGCTAGCGCTTTCTGAAAAAAATTCTGCTGAGATAATAATTTTTGATGAAATTGATACCGGAATAAGCGGATCTGTTTCTAGTGCAGTTGGGAAAAAGCTATCGTTACTTTCTGCATCATCGCAGGTAATAGCAATAACTCATCAGCCGCAAGTTGCCGCATTTGGACAAAATCATATTCATGTTGCTAAATTTTCTAATGATAACGCTACTTCTGTGAAGATTGATATATTGAATCAAGAACAGCAATTAAACGAGATAGCACGGATGATTTCTGGTGAAAAGATAACGCAGGCATCACTCGAAGCTGCCGTTTCATTGTTTAAGGAAGCAAATGTCTAAGAGATATAAATTGGTAGTTGAATATGATGGCGCTCCTTTTGCCGGTTGGCAAAGGCAAGAGCACGGGCTTGGTGTGCAGGCGGTGGTTGAGGGAGCGCTTGAAATTATCACTAAATCTCCAATTAGAATATATGCAGCAGGTAGAACAGATGCAGGTGTGCACGCAACTCATCAGGTAATCCATTTTGAAACCGACGCCGAATTGAAATTAGAAAGCTTACCAACATCATTGAACTTTTTCATGCGTCCACACCCGGTTGCGATCGTTAGTGCTGAAGAGGTTGACAGCGCTTTTCACGCGAGGTTCAGTGCTATTTATCGCAGCTATGTTTATAAGATATTGAACAGAAGGAATCCATCAGTGCTGCTTGCAAATAGGGCATGGCATGTTATGCGGGAGCTCAATGTGGAAACGATGCACGAAGCGGCGCAAATACTAGTTGGCAAGCATGATTTTTCAAGCTTTAGATCTAGTAGATGCCAATCCGCTTCACCAGTCAAAACAATCACCTCTATTGATGTGGTGAAGAGCGGAGAAATTATAGAGATACACATTACTGCGCCGTCTTTTTTACATAATCAAGTTAGGATCATTACAGGAGCACTTAAAAAAGTTGGAGATGGCAGCTGGGATGCTGAGCGTTTAGCAGATGTCTTAGTTGCTAAAGATCGCACAAAGTCTGCCCCTACCGCACCTGCCTGTGGCCTGTATTTGTGTTGGGTTGGATATTGAATTACCTGAAAGGATTGGAAGAATTGGAAGAATTGGAAAGATTGAGTGGATCATCAGATGTATTGGATAGCTCGCTGCCTGTGTCGCCATTAGTTTCTTTAGGCGAGCCAAAGAGCTTTGCCATTAGAGTTTTAGCTACTTTTATATCAGTAGTAGTCTGTTGTTCTTTTTGCGATTGTCTTTCTTGATCGTTTAATCCAAAGTATGCATCACTACCATCCACCGCGTTTGTTTTATTTTTAAGTTCTACAATTACAGCAAAAAAGCTTAAACAAAACATAGTCCCTAACAATATGTGAGAAATTTTTGGATCCAATGATTTTAATGAGGAAATACTTGTAAATGACTCCCTATACTCCCAAATATCAATTAACAATAAAGCTATACTTGGAATAGTAGCGCATTTTAAAAGGATATTATAGCTAGATTTTTGATCGCATCTACTCTGAAAAGTTAATCCACCCTTAAAAATTATGCCTGCATATAACCCAAATTTAAAGCTTTGTGATATCGGAGATAAAACTGCATTTATATAGGGATACATTTAATACCTTGATTTGCAACATTATTGTGCATTATTAATGATAAATAACAAAAGTCAAGTAAATTATTAATTTTATACCGATTTAGCTGCAACAAAAGCTATTACGCGACCGATATCCCTAAAAGTGCTTTGGCGAAATCTTTGGGATTAAAATCATCAAGATCTTCAATGCCTTCGCCTACGCCAATTAAAAGTATTGGTACATTAAATCGTTGTGCAATGCTTACCAAAATGCCACCTTTAGCGGTGCCGTCCAGCTTGGTAATGATTAGCCCATTAAGTTTAGTGGTCTCAGAAAAAATTTCTATCTGAGAAATTGCATTTTGCCCGGTTGTAGCGTCCAATACCAGCACACAGTCATGAGGTGCGTCTGCATCTAATTTTTGCATTACTCGTATTATCTTGCCAAGCTCATCCATCAAATGTTTTTTATTATGCAGGCGGCCAGCTGTATCCACTATTAAAACATCATATCCTTCTTTTTGTGCACGCTCTAATGCTTTATAGGCAACACTTGCAGGATCGGAATTTTGCTCGCCATAAACAAGCTCTGCCCCAGACCTTTCAGCCCATACTTTAAGTTGTTCATAAGCTGCAGCCCTAAATGTATCACATGCTGCCATCATAACCTTTTTGCCAGATAAAGTAAGTTTATGCGCAATCTTTCCGGCAGTTGTGGTTTTACCATTGCCATTAACGCCACATAGCATAAGCACATGTGGTTTTTTGTCGAATACTAGGCTGCTGGCTTTAGGCTCCAATATATGCAAAATACTTTCAGATATGCTTGCTTTTATTTCAGCTTCATCGGCATCTTTAGAAAATTTTTTGCGTTTTAAATCTCCTATGATTTTTGCGCTTACACCAGCACCAAGGTCCGAAACTATAAGTAATTCTTCGAGCTCTTCAAGCATCGCATCGTCAATTTTTCGCCGAGCGCCTGCAATGGTAACTCCACCCGCAATTACAGATGCTGTCTTCGATAAACCACTTTTAACTCGCTGAAACCAACTCATGCTTGATACTAAATCTCAAAAATCGCTTCGGCTTCAACCGCAACGCCAAATGGTAATTGGGCGACACCTATTGCAGAGCGAGCATGCTCACCTTTTTCGGCGAAAGCAAGTAGCATAACATCCGAAATTGCATTTGCTATGATAGCTTGGTCGGTGAATATTGCGCTAGAATTAACAAATACGGTTATTTTAACGCACTGTTTTATCCTATCCAAATTTCCATCGCACGCTTTGTAAGCCTGATACAATATATTAAGCGCCACAATCTTGGCTATCTTAATGCCGCGTTCAACAGGGCAGTCACTGCCAAGTTTACCAACGTGTTCTGAAATATCTCCAAACCCGAGAGGCAGCTGGCCAGATATATAAATGTGATTTCCAGAAATAACATATGGCTTAAATTTAGCAGCAGATGAACTTAAAACTGGTAGTTCAAGATTTGCTTCTTTTAATCTTTTGAGTACTTGTGACACTCGAACCTCCTATATTTTTCTAATAGCTACTTTAACAGTCATGTCACCTACTTCAATCTCTTTTTGCAAAACATCTGCCAATTCTAATATCTCAACTGCCAGAGTTTGGGATTTGATGTATTCTCCCCAGTTGAAAATTGTAGTCTTAATCGTTTCATCGTTTTGATCAATTGAAAGTATGATTTTGTCTGTAATGCTGAAAGCTTCATCTTTGCGAGCCTGCTGTATCCCACGCACGATATCTCGCGCTATACCCTCCAGCTTTAATTCTTCACTAATATCGGTGTCCAACCAAACTAAAGCATCGTTAGATGCAAGTGGTGCAATAGTGCCAATGAAATCATTTTTGGGTTCAACTAGTAATGAAAATTCTTGATTAGATAATACCTCTCCAGCTATCTCCAAATTTTCGCCATTTAGTTTCCATAAATTCTGCTTTTGCGCGCTTATGATATCTTTAACCTTATTAGGTAATCTTTTGCCTAAAATGTTAAAGTTTATCTGCAGCTTATAATTAGCAAAGTCAGCAATTTTGGATTCATCCAAATTAATCCAATCTTTTACGTTGATTTCATCAAGCACCAGCTGCTTCAATTCTTCATCAAAATTGTCATTTGAAACTCCAATGAATGTAACTTTTTGCAAAGGTTGGCGCACCCTGATACCCGTAGAATTTCTTAAGAATAATGCAGCTGTACATGCATCTCTTACTCGCTCCATTTGCTTAATTAAGGAATAATCAACTTCATATGCATCCTCTGGAAACATTTCTAAATGGACAGAGTTTTTCAGGCCGGTAAGCCCAAGGTACATCTCTTCCAGTATAAGGGGCATTAAAGGCGCTGCAGCTTTGCATATAGTTACTATTACTGAGTATAAAGTGTTATATGCATCCATCTTGTCAGAGTCCATCTCTGACTTCCAAAAGCGTTCTCTAGACCTTCTGATATACCAATTATTTAAGGTTTCAAAAAATAACTCTAATGCCTTACATGCGCTTATGCTGTCATAAATGCTAAGATATTTTTTAACATCCCCGACAACAGCAAAACATTTAGAAAGTATATAGCGATCCAAAGTGTACTTAGAGCTTAAATCTAACTGCGCTTGTACTTTGTCTGCATTCGCATAAAGTGTGAAAAAATTATAAGCGTTCCAAATCGGCTTAATTGCAAGACGCATTGCATCTTTAATGCCTTTGGAATCTTTATCCATCACTAATTCCTGCCCGCGCATAACTGGTGAAGAAGCCATAAACCAACGCATTGCATCAGCACCAAGCTCGTTAAATACACCTACCGGATCTGGATAGTTTTTTAAGCGCTTGGAAAGTTTTTGCCCATCGCCACCAAGCAAAACTCCATGACATTCACAATTTAAAAATGGCGGCTTATCAAATAAAGCTGTTGAAAGCACGAGCAGGGTATAAAACCACCCACGAGTTTGCGCTTGATATTCTGTGATGAAATCAGCCGGGAAGTTTCTCTCAAACCACTCCTTGTTTTCAAATGGATAATGAGCTTGTGCATACGGCATAGAACCGCTTTCAAACCAACAATCTAAAACATCTGGTACTCTGCGTAACATAGATTTGCCAGTTGGATCTTTGGGGTTGGGCTTAACTAAAGTGTCAATGAATGGGCGGTGTAAACTTTCCACTTTAACACCAAAGAATTCCTCTAGTTCCTGCACCGATCCAAAAACTTCAATATGAGGATACTCCGGGTTATCGCTCCTCCATATTGGTATTGGGCAACCCCAATAGCGATTTCTGGAGATTGACCAATCCCTAGCATTTTCTAGCCATTTGCCGAACATACCATCTTTTATATGGCCAGGGATCCAGTTGATTTGCTGATTATTTGCGATCATTCGGTCTTTGATACCCGTTACTTTAACATACCAAGATGGTAGTGCCCTATATATAAGTGGAGTATCGGTGCGCCAGCAATGAGGGTAATTATGTATATATTGCTCTGTTTTAATCAGCAAGTTGCGTTCTTTAAGATTTTTAGCAATCGGATCATTAGCTTCAAATACCTGCATTCCCAAATAATCTGTAATCGGATAGGTGAACTTACCTCCACTGTCAACCGGGCAAACTGTTTCAATATCATTTGCGCGACAAAGATTTTGGTCATCCTCACCAAAACCTGGTGCCATGTGCACAATTCCAGTACCATCTTCTGTGGTTACAAATTCGCCACTTAAAACTTTAAATGAGTTTTTATGATCTTTGAAATAATCAAACATTGGCACGTAAGTAAGGCCAACAAGGTCCTTACCTTTTATAGTATCAACTATGTGCGCACCTATTTCATTTTCATATTTATGCATTAGTGCTGAAGCTATTATCAGTATTTTATTATCTTTTTCTATTAAAGAGTACTCAACGTCTTCACCAACTGCTATCGCCAAATTACTTGGAAGGGTCCATGGTGTTGTGGTCCAAACAAGCAAAAAGCAATCTTTAGTTTGGTCTTCAAGTGGGGTAGTTAACTTAAATTTTACAGTAAGTGCTTTGCTCATCTTTTCTCGGTAGGCATTATCCATTCTGGTTTCAAAGTCAGAAACTGGGGTCTCACACGCCCAAGAATAAGGCATTACCCGATAAGACTCGTATATTAAGCCTTTTTTATATAATTCTTTAAATGCCCATAAAACGCTCTCCATATAGTTTGGATCCATGGTTTTATAATCATTTTTGAAATCTACCCATCTGGCTTGACGGTTAACATAAAACTCCCATTCACTTGTATATTTAAGCACAGAGCTTCTGCAATATTCATTGAATTTGTCTATGCCATATTTTTCAATCGCAATTTTGCCAGAAATGCCAAGGTCCTTCTCAGCACCCATTTCTGCGGGTAACCCATGGCAATCCCAGCCAAATCTACGCTCTACCTTTTTGCCTAATTGCGTTTGGAATCTGGCATAAATATCTTTGATAAATCCAGTAAGTAAATGGCCATAATGCGGTAAGCCATTAGCGAACGGGGGGCCATCATAGAAATTGAAATTACTACTGCCACGTAAGGATTTTTCAAATGTGCGGTCTACTTTCCAAAATTGTATAATGCTTTCTTCTATATTTGGAAAATTAGGGTTAGCCGAAGTTTCTGGATAAAATTTGTTGTTGTGCATATATAACCATTAAGCTCAAAATTTCACAGCAGATACTATATCAAAATCAGCTTTTTGGGAAATGGATATTACATCCTCTTTACTTATAATTTAAAAGGAGTTAATATATTGGTCAGAAGTGTGGAGGTGTAAGATGTCTGTATCAATGCTTCCGGTGCTATCGCAAGAAACCGGCTTGCACAAATATCTAGAAGAAATCAAGAGGTTCCCTATCCTTTCAGAGGAGGAAGAGCTCGAATTAGCCCAAAAATGGTATAACAGTCAGGACCTTTCGGCTGCGCATATTTTAGTCACATCTCATCTCAGGCTAGTTGCTAAGATTGCAATGCAGTTTAGAGGGTATGGTTTACCAATTGCTGATATTATCTCAGAAGGTAATATAGGGCTTATGACAGCTGTAAAAAAATTTAATCCTGATTTAGGTCATAGACTCTCCACTTACGCAATGTGGTGGATAAAGGCTACCATTCAAGATTACATATTAAAGTCTTGGTCTTTAGTAAAAATGGGTACTTCAAGCGCTCAAAAGAAATTATTTTTTAATCTTCGTAAAATTAAAAGTCGCTTACTTCAAGCTAATAATGGGCAAATACTTGCAAATGAAGCTGATCTCATTGCAGAGGAGCTTGATGTTTCTAAAAATGATGTTATAGAAATGTCTTCCAGATTCGAAAATTATGAGGATTCTCTAAATGTCTCTGATTATGATGACGGTGTTGAAGCCATTGATTTAGTAGTTGAGCCTTCTGATAATCAAGAGGTATTATTATTGGAGTCAGATGATTACAAGCACAAGAAGAGCAAGCTCGATGCCGCCCTTGCCAGGTTAAACGACAGGGAGAGGGAAATAATATTCGAGAGGAAACTAAGCGAGAATCCATCTAAGCTAGAGGATTTAAGCAAGAGGTTTGCCGTCTCCAGTGAGAGAATTAGGCAAATAGAGGAGAGAGCGATGCAAAAAATCGTATCCTATGTAGCAAACGAAAACGAGAATTGAAATTGCCTCACAGTACTAAAGACTTATCTGATATTAACAGATTTGAAAAGCTGGCTTCCGAGTGGTGGGATGTTAATGGCGCATTTAAGCTTTTACATGAGATGAGCCCTCTTAGAATAAGCTATGCAAAAAAAAATATTTGCAAAGCTTTAAATATTAATAATAAAAAACTCAAGCCATTTGCTGGATTAGACTTTTTAGATGTGGGCTGTGGAGGCGGCTTGATGTCGGTGCCTATGCATTTTTTAGGAGCAAATGTTACTGGGATTGACGCAGGTGCCAAAAACATAGAAGCTGCTAAGGCTTATGCAAAACGCAAAAATTTACCTATAAACTTTGTTTATACAACAGCAGAAGATTTGGAAAAAACAGGTGTAAAGTTAGATGTAATATTGGCTATGGAAGTTATTGAGCATGTAGCAAACTACAAATTTTTCCTAAAAAAATTAGCAAGTATGTTGAAACCAAATGGTGTATTAATTATTAGTACAATTAATAGAACTATAAAATCTTTGCTTTTTGCAAAGGTGGCGGCTGAATATTTGCTAAGAATACTACCTGCTGGAACTCATGAGTGGGATAAGTTTTTAAAGCCCGAAGAAATAGAAGCTGAATTAAAAGCATATGGGGTGAATAAGATAAATATATCAGGTACTTGTTTTAACATCATAAGTCGTGAATTTCGCTTTTGTAATAATACTGATATTACTTACTCAATGACTTTTGTAAAAGATCAAACCGAGTAATGAATGACAGTGGTAGTACCATAGGTCGTCATATATTTCCTCTTAAATTGCTATTAGCGCTTGAAAGACTTAATATTTTCAATAGGATGTATGTGAATAATCAATTTATATACATACATTATGGAGCATAAAAATGAAAAGAG
>JAJTHY010000111.1 GCA_021298045.1 Candidatus Jidaibacter sp. | reverse complement strand
TCCATAAATTCTGGTTGTGTAGCCTGGATCCCCGCCTACGCGAGGATGACAAAAAGGGTAGTGGTCCTGCAATGACACTCATTATGCTAATTAACCATTTTTTGACGACGCCTTATTCATAATTCAGATACGATATGAAAACTTTTAATGCGGTCGCCCTGCTTACGCCTATAAATCGAAGGAGATTCACTGTTGATTACAAGAATTTTCCTTATAGTATGAAGGTCAATTAATTTTATAAATCATAAATAAGTATTTAATCATGTTGGGTTTTTGTTTATCAGCTGTTGGAATGTTTGCATCTAGCCATATTACGCCGCAAACCGACTATAACACTTTTGTTATAATGCTGGTATTTCAGATGATGGGCTTACCATTTCTTTTTATTCTTATAAGTACCCTAATTTCAAAATATTTCTAAACAAAGCAACAATAAAGCCTCTGCTATATTTTCTTTGGCGCGTAATTTAGGAGGTACATTTGGTATTTCAATAATAACAACCGTAGTGACTAGAAGGCAGCAGGTGCACCAATCCTATTTGGGTGAGAATCTTGCTGCGCATGACCCTGCTGTTCAAGAAAAAATAAATTCTATGTCCGAGATTATAGCGCATCATGGGGTTAGTAATGCCGATGCAAAATCTCATGCAATGAGTATGATGTATCAAAACTTACAGAATCAAGCGGCTTTTTGAGCATATCAAGATGCATTCACATTTTTAACATATATGGCTCTTGCTTTGGCTGCGCTTTTGTCAGTGCTACCTATAAAAAATAGCACTTAAAGGTGAAGCCATTGTACAACATTGACTAGAGGCTCATAGTCTACTGTTGAATTTGGTATATTTATTTGCAATAATGAGGCAAATTTTTATTAGCTAATACCAAATAACTATGCATAAAAACAGCATATCCTATAACCAAGAACTAATCAGAAAAGCCCTTCACCTAAGTTCTTTATGGATGCCGTTTATGATATGGCATCTTAGCTATGTGCAATCTTTACTTCTGTTTGGAGTGTTGCTAGTTTTGGCTTTATGTTACGAATTATTACGCCTACGCAATATAGAAGTTGGTTTTTTATACAAAGAATTGGCAAAATTTATACAACCATTGCTTAGAGCGCATGAAGATGAAAGGGGTGTGCACCGAAATCTTACAGGGGCAACTTATATGCTTGTAGCTGTGTTTTTGGCAATATTAATATTTCCAAAATTAATAGTAGTGACGTCTTTGGTTATAATGCTTATAGGAGATAGTTTTGCAGCCATAATAGGCCGAAAACTTGGTAAACACGGATACAGAGGTAAATCTTGGATTGGCTCTCTGGCTTTTATAATCAGTAGTATTATTGCTGTAACCATCATAGCAATTTTATTAGAACAGGGGGCGCATTACTTATTGAGCGCTTATGCGGCGGTTGTAGCAGGAATGCTTGCGGAAAAATTTTTACCAATTGATGATAATTTTGGAATTGCTATGGCTTCTAGTTTGGTGTTATATGCCCTCATATAATTCACGTTTTGCTATGAGAAATTTATTTAAACAAAGCCTTCCTTACCTAATAGTATTTCTGGTTTTGCAATTTGCACTACGTGTAATGTTTGCCTTTGAGTCTTGGTCAAATATTGAGCCATCTGGTTTATTCACTTTATTATCTGCTTTTGGTAAAGGGTTAATATACGATATTCCTGTTTTCGGTGTAATCACAAGTATAATGGCTCTTTACTTTATTATTCGCCCTATTAGCTGGGCTGGGAGTCGTAAAGATCTTATAACGCGCACAATTATGTTTAGTATTTTTGTTTACGTTATGTTGTTTACGTTCTGTGCTGAAATTTTATTTTGGCAGGAGTTTGAAGCGCGTTTTAACTTTATTGCCGTTGATTACTTGGTTTACACTCGTGAAGTAATAGGAAACATTCGTGAGTCTTATCCCATTACCTTAATACTAAGTATTCTTGCTGCTATAACCGTTAGCGTTACTTTTGTGTATTATAGGAAATTTAAAGAAGCCCCGGCTATGCTATTATCCATCCGCGCAAAGTACTTCTTTTGTGCTGTAATTATGACAAGCTTTTTTATATATAATTTGGACAGCAGTAAGGAGAGTTTTAATAACAGGTATATAAACGAAATTGGCAAAAATGGTTTTTTTGAGTTATTCAGTGCATTTCAAAAAAATGAGTTGGATTTTGAAAGATTTTATATAACTGCTAATTCTGAAGAAGTGTTGCATTTATTGCAAAAGAAGCTCGGTATATTGGAGCCAGGATCTTCTCCAATTGAGAGGTTAGTGCCAGCTCGTGATGCTAGTAAACCATCTCGCAAGCATAATATAGTCATAATTACTGTGGAGAGCCTAAGTGCAGAGTATTTATCCGCATTTGGTAATACAAATAATCTTACCCCATATTTAAATAAATTGGTTGGGGATTCATTGCTATTCACCAATTTGCACGCAACCGGTACGCGCACAGTATACGGGCTGGCTGCTATCACTTTGTCTATGCCACCACTTCCTGGTAACTCTATTGTTCGTAGGCCAAATAATGCAAATTTATTTTCTTTAGGATCAGTGTTAAATAACCAAGGATATGTATCTAAGTTTATTTATGGAGGATATGGATATTTTGATAACATGAATGCATTCTTCTCTGCAAATGGCTATGAAATTATTGACCGCAGCAACTTAAGTGCAGATGAGGTAACCTTCGCTAATATTTGGGGAGTATGTGACGAAGATCTTTTAAATAAAGTGCTTAAAGAAGGAGATAAAGCGCATGCTGAAAATAAACCATTTTTTAATATGGTGATGACAACTTCTAATCATAGACCCTATACTTATCCTGAAGGAAAAATTGATATTCCAAGCGGCAAGGGCAGGGATGGGGGTGTGAAGTATACCGACTATGCAATTGGGCAATTCATCAAACAAGCGCATGAAAAACCTTGGTTTGATAATACAATCTTTGTTATTGTAGCAGATCATACAGCTGGTAGTGCTGGGAAAAATGAGCTAAACCCGGAGAAGTATTTGATACCGCTAATTATTTATGCACCTAAAATTGCCGAACCTGGTATATACAGTAACTTAGCAAGCCAGATAGATGTGGCCCCTACGGTTTTGGGGTATCTAAATTTTGCATATAATAGTAAATTTTATGGCGAAGATTTGTTGCAGCAAAATCCTGAACGGGTCTTTATATCTAACTATCAGAAGGTTGCATACCTCAATAATGAAAATATGGTTATACTAAAGCCTGGAAAAAAAGCTTCATATTACAAGCATGATAATCATGGAGAATGGAGTGAATCTGGTGCGGATGAGAAGTTGCTGCTTGATGCCCTTAGCTTCTACCAAAATGCCAATAATTGGCGCGTATGGAGCGCTGTGCAGCCTTAGATTTTTGGTATTACACATTTTTTTAATGACCATAAATTATTTTTGAGACTTCTTACTAGTAACGCTTGAAAAAGAAAACAGTTTCTCTACTATCGGTAGCTATATAATTGATATAGATAGAAATGAATACTGAATATTTACTTGAGAAGTTAAAAACCAACAAGATTGCTGTAATTATAATTTCTGTACTATTGGGGGTAATTTTCGCTGTTATCCACCTTGAGCATAAAGCAGCAAATTCTCCTAAAGCCAAGCCGCCAGCTATGGTTTCTATTGCGATCGCACAACCTGTTGATATTCCTATGGTGTTCAATTTCTCTGGTGACACAATTCACTCTAAGGTGGTTGAAGTGCGTCCGAGAGTTTCTGGCGTGTTAGAAAAGATATTATTTGTGGAGGGTGATGATATCAAGGAGGGAGTGCCATTATTCCAAATAGAATCAGAAAAATACAAAATAGCGTTACGTAATGCAGAAGCTGGAATGGCCAAGGCGGAAGCTCAATTAGAGCAAGCAGTGCGAGATGAATCAAGGCTTAAGAAGTTGATACAAAAGAATGCAATTAGCCAAAAAGATTATGATGATTCGTTATCTAGGTTAGAACTAGCCATGGCAGGTGTGGATTCAGCTAAAACTGCTGTGGAAGAAGCGCAAATTAATCTGCAATATACAAATATTTATGCGCCAGCTTCTGGAATTATTTCTAAGACAAATCAGAATGAAGGCTCTTTAATTAGTGCTACAGGTGATAATGTTTTAACTAAAATAACCCAACTAGATCCTATATATGTTAACTTCAGTATGTCTGAGGCGGACTTTATTAAAATGAAGCAAGATGTAGCAAAAGGCTTACTAAAATTGCCTCCGGGCGAATTATTGCCAGTAGATATGTATTACGGTAACGGTATAAAATTTGATCAAGTAGGTAGACTAAATTTTGCTGATGCTGAATTTGGTAAAGGTTCTGGAGTAATGAACATTCGTGCAACATTTGCAAATCCTGGTAATAAAATAATAGCTGGGCAATTTGTAAGATTGGTTTTAAGGGGCGGCATGCGTCCTAATGCATTGGTAATACCAAAGCGCGCAGTCATGGAATCTACAGCTGGTAAGCAAGTATTCATTATAAATGAAGCCAATGAAGCTGAGCTTAGAGCAGTAATAGAGGGGCCAAAATTTAAAGATTTTGTGCAAGTGGTATCTGGCATATCAGCTGGAGACAAAGTGGTTATAGATGGCTTTTTAAAGCTTCAACCTGGAGACAAAGTTAATATAACAAGTACAGTCGAGGAATCTCCTGTTATAGAGGAGCTGAATAGTGATCAAGAAAATAATCAAATTTCCAAGAGTTGAATAATGTCAGGATCTTTTTTCATCAATCGCCCTGTGCTGTCGATGGTGATTTCTATTTTCATAATTTTATCTGGTGTAGTCGCAATCTTTAATTTGCCAATTGCTCAATTTCCAGAAATCGCCCCACCGCAAATTTTTGTGGAAGCATCGTACCCGGGAGCAAGTGCTGCAGTTGTTGAGAATACTGTTGCTGTTCCAAT
>JAJTHY010000097.1 GCA_021298045.1 Candidatus Jidaibacter sp. | reverse complement strand
ACAAATTCTTATGGAGAACCCTGGTAGAGTATATTCAAGAGAAGCTCTTATGGATAAGATCTGGGGAGCAGATGTATTCGTTGGTTCGCGCACCGTGGATGTTCATATCACTCGTCTTCGTAAAAGCTTGCTTGACGTAAGTTCTGATGAAGTAGATATTATTAAGACTATCAGACTTGGTGGATATACACTTAAAGCCGACGAGGAAAAAAATAAGAATATCTCCTAAGTTTGATACAGGGATTATTTAGTAAAATTTATATTTTGCATCATTCCCATAAAATAAACATCCAAGTAGGAGTTATTTTTTCTTGTGGAGAGTAAACTAAGGTTAATTATAAGGCCGCTTACTATTATAATAGGCGTATTTTTAATAGGCTGCTTATCTTTTCTTGCGGTTCTAACATGGGATGGCGCAGATGTGATTGCTATCTTTTTTAGCTACCTCCTAAGTTTTGGTCTTGCTTGCATTGTAAACATCATAATGCTTAGACACTTTGCTTTAAAGATTAAAAGAAACGAAGATGACATAGCGGCGTTCAATGAAATTGCGAACATTGACGGAAACATTCTTTGCCTTATTGATAATAATTTAAATTGCTTTAACTTCCAGGAAACTATTCAAGAAGCCTCCGACAACAAAGAGCTTTCATCCTTACTTGCTGAGCTTGATATTAACGATTTTGAAATAGCGCAAATAGAAGGGTTCGTTAAGCGCCAGCCTCAAAATATCAGTGGTGAAAGGTTGATAAGGCATATGGATGCCTTATATGTTACTGATGTGATATACAATCGCAAAAATCACGATTTGATTATAAAGCCATTGCAAACCTCTGCTGGTGTGCACTGCGTGAAAATTAGGCAAAGCTTCATTAGTAGCAATAAAATATTTTATGATCAACTGCCAATAGGGTATTTTGAGTTAGATAGGCATGGATTCATCTCTAAGGCGAATATCCAATTCGCAAATGGTATGGGGTATAAGCTTTCTGAACTTTTTGAAACATCTGTAGCACTCAAAGATTTAATAATTAATGAAAGCAACGATAACATTGACCATGAAATAATGGAAGTAGCCTACACGCAAAGATTTGTTACTATCCGCACTAAGCATAACGATATTGCCAATTTTCTCTTGATCACTGTTAATGAACGTAATGAAGGTAAATCCCCAATGAAATCCTATGGATTTTTGATTCGCCTTAGACAAAAAGAAATTAATTATTTTACCGATCATCTCGAGAAATATTGGGTAGATTATAGCTGGAAATGTTTTTTTGAGAAATCACCTTATCCCGTTTGCATACTAAATGATGTTGGGGAAATTTTAAGAATGAATCAGTCTTTTATGGATTTGACAGATAAGAAGAAGTCAGTTGGCTCTAACTTTTCAGATTTGTTTGTAAATGAGCATGTGGATGAGATTAACCAAAACATTAAAGATTTAGCTTCTGGCGCTTCTGAAGTTAACAGTGATTTAATAATGCATCTGAAAAGTTCACCTAAAGTGTTTGAAGTATTTTTAGGTAAGATATTAAACTTAGATGGAAAATTTCATGGCATAATTGTAAGGGTTCTGGATATCACGCAACAAAACCAGCTTGAGGAAAACCTAGCTCACTCCCAAAGAATGCAGACCATGGGACAGCTGGTAGGATCTGTTGCACACGACTTTAATAACATATTAACAGCAATTTCTGGTTTTTGTGATTTATTGTTGTTAAGGCATGGTATGGGAGACCCATCATTTTTAAACATCATGCAAATAAAGCAAAGCGCTGATAGAGCTTCTAATTTGGTTAATCGGTTGCTAGCTTTTTCTCGTAAACAAACATTGAAGCCAAAAGTGGTTAGTCCTATAGACTTATTTAGCGAGTTTACGCCATTAATTCATAGATTAATAGGAACTAGGATAAAATTTGTTCAACAGATGGATCCAAACATTTGGTATATAAAAGTTGATATCGTCCAAATGGAGCAGGTAATTTTAAATTTAGTTGTAAATGCTCAGCAAGCTAAGGGTAACGCGGGTGAGTTATTGATATCAGTAGAAAATTTTTCTTTAACACAAAGCTCTAAGTTGCACGGCTATTCATCTCCTCCAGGTGAGAAAAAACCACCATTAGGGGAGTACGTAATGATTTCAGTAGAAGATAGTGGGTGTGGAATTCCTAAGGAAAACATCAAGAGTATATTTGAACCGTTTTATACCACAAAATCAGACATGTCTGGCACTGGACTGGGTCTTTCCACGGTTTACGGCGTTATTCATCAATCTGACGCATATATTTTTGTAAAGAGCAAGGTTGGTAAAGGAACTAAATTTTTAATTTTATTCCCTAGATGCTATCCTGAAGAGGTTATTGAGCCCAAAAAAATATCTAATAAAACCAATTATATTGCAAGCGATGTAATGGGAAGTGGCGTTATTGTTTTAGTAGAAGATGAAGATGCCATAAGAATTTTTGCTAAAAATGTCTTAACCAACAAAGGGTATACAGTAATTGATTTTTCCTCGGCAAAAGAAGCTTTGGAGAAAATACTTGAAGGCAATATACAATTTGATCTTTTGCTTACTGATGTATTGATGCCAGAAATGAGTGGTCCAAGTCTTGTAACTAAGTTAAAAGAGATTATGCCTAAAATTAAGGTTATTTTCATTTCTGGTTATGCAGAGGAAGCATTTACTGAAGAATATGGCGATAACAGAGATTTTAATTTCATGGCTAAGCCATTTTCGTTAAAGCAATTGTTGGTTGTTGTTAAAGAAGTTATGATGTCTTGAAATTTCAGGTATCTCTGCTTGAAAGTTTTTTATTTAGTATTATCTTCATTAAAACTTATATAGAACTTTGGTATCACAATGGTTAATTCAGCTGCAATTCTTTTAAAAAAACTACATGATGAATCAATAAAGTTTATATCTTTTTGCTTTTCAGACATAGATGGAAAATTTCATCGCATTACTTATTATTCTGATGCCGTAGATGAAAAATTGCTAAAAGATGGTATTAGCTTCGATGCTTCCTCAATTAAGGGTTGGAAAGAGATTCACCATTCTGATGCACTTTTAAAGCCAAATCTCGCTACAGCTTTTATGGATCCTTTCACCAATGAAACTTGCCTATGCTTAATCTGTGATGTAATCGATGTGGAGACAGGCTCTAATTATAGTCGTGACCCGAGATCTATAGCGATAAATGCAGAGTCTTACGCCAAATCTTTAAGCATTGCAGATGAGGTATTTGTTGGCCCGGAAATGGAGTTTTTTATTTTTGATGATATTAAATTTGGAAAATCGCCAGAGCATTGTTTTTATCAGATTGATGCCGAAGAGTTGCCACATAACTCTGCAAGCAATATAGACGGGCTACCAAACTTAGGGCACAGAACAGATTTTAAAGGCGGATACTTTCCTGCTCAGCCTTTTGATAAAACGTTTGATATTAGGGCGGAGATGGCTAAAACACTAGAAAGTGTTGATATATCTCCAATGCTTCACCATCATGAAGTTGCAGCGAGTCAAGCTGAGATAGGATTTAAATACAGCACATTATTGCGGAGTGCAGATAATGCACAGAAATTCAAATATGTTGTGAAAAACGTAGCAAATAGTTTTGGCAAAACTGCTACCTTCATGCCTAAGCCAATTTTTAGTGATAATGGGTCTGGTATGCATACTCATATATCGCTTTGGAAAAGTGGGTCAAACTTGTTTTATAATAAGGATGGGTACGCAGGATTGTCTGACACCTGCCTATACTTTATTGGAGGAATCATTAAGCATGCAAAAAGCTTGAACGCTTTTACCAACCCAACTACCAATAGTTACAAACGATTAGTTCCAGGGTTTGAAGCTCCTGTAAATCTTGCTTATTCAGAGAGAAACCGTTCCGCAGCTATAAGAATTCCTTATTGCTCCAGCGAAGCAGCAAAGCGAATAGAAATAAGATTTCCCGATCCATCTTGCAACCCATATCTTTCGTTTGCTGCAATAATGATGGCTGGATTAGATGGTATTAAAAATAAAATCCACCCAGGTGCAGCTATTGATAAAGACTTGTACCATCTTGATCCTAGCGATGGAATTAGCGTGCAATCGGTCTGTGGTTCTCTCAAAGAGTCTTTGCAGCATTTAAGTGAGGATAAAGCCTTCTTGCTTCAAGGAGGTGTATTTGCAGATGACTTTATTGATAACTATATTAAGTTAAAAATGAAGGAGATTCAAGAGCTAGAGCTCACCCCTCATCCGGTTGAGTTTAAGATGTACTACTCCTGCTAGAAGTGGTTTGCGAGGTGATGCACTTCACCTTTAATTTTTCCAAGCAAAGCAGCGAGGTGAATTCAAAGTGGAGAATAATGAGTAAAGGATTTTATAGCTAAACCCTTATAAAATAGCTATGAAAAATACAACAAATCTCCACCTCTTAGTCATCCTCGCTATTGCTTGGGATCTTAAGATTCCTGAACTGCGTGCGGAATGACGATTAAAGCAAAAACCGTGCCTTTTTTGTAATTGAATCGGCTATATAATTAAATATATTTAAAAACAAAGCCTTGCGCACTTTTATAGCTTTGATTTATAGTCGGAATCGGTTAGTATACTTTAGATAAATAAATGGATGAAATAGTGCAAGAATACTTACTTGATATCATTGTAATTCTGTTGCTCATATTCATCAATGGAATTTTAGCAATGACAGAATTAGCAATTGTTTCTTCCAATCGTATTAAAATGGAAAATCTATCCAAAAACAGCATAGGCGCAAAAGTTGCCTTAGAACTTATGGATAATTCTGGATTATTTTTATCCACTATACAAATAGGCATCACGGTCATAGGAATTATTTCGGGAGCATTTAGCGGACAAAGATTTGCTGAGCCTATGGGACTGTGGCTCAATACTTTTTCATGGACTCATGGACATGGAAATCTAATTGCCTTTAGCCTCGTTGTGATTTTGATTACCTATATCTCAATCATCCTTGGAGAGCTTATACCTAAGCGTATTGCTATCACTAAACCCGAAAAAGTTGCAAGCTTTCTTGCACGGCCTGTCCTCCTTTTATCAAAAATAACATATCCGTTTGTGTTTATTTTAGATATTTCTACCAAAACAATCTTGAGGTTTTTTAATCAAAAAGAGCTAAAGGAATCAACAGTTACAGAAGAAGAAATTCACAGTGTTATTAAGCAAGGCCTTGCAGAAGGTGCGATTGATGCTTTTGAACACAAGGTGTTTCAAAAAGTATTGCAGTTCGGAGACCGCGAAGCCAGTGTGATTATGACGCCACGCATTAAAGTGATTTACCTCGACTTAGCAGATAGCATGGAGGATAATATTCAGAAAATTCTTCAAAATCCCCATCGTTATTATCCTGTTTTTGATGGAAAGCTTGATAATTTTAAAGGTATTATTGATACAAAAGATGTATTAACACAAGTGATTCAAGGTAATACACTAAATTTAAAAAATCTTATTAAAGAAGCGCCTTGTGTTATCGAAGATAATTTAGGGCCTGATTTATTAGAGCAATTTAAAAAATATAAAACGCATATAGCTGTTGTCGTAGATGAATATGGTGGCATACAAGGGATTATTACGCTTGTTGATCTTTTTGAAACCTTAGTTGGGTTCATTCCGGAATCTCATCAAGAAAGACATTATGAAACAACAACGCGTGAAGATGGATCATGGTTATGTGATGGCTTAACACCCATTAATGAAATTGAAGAACTCCTAAAAGTTGATATTGTAGAAAATTTCGAAGAAAATGATTTCAATACACTCGCAGGATTTTTGCTTATTCAAGTCAAACATATTCCTAAAGAGGGAGATCATATTTATTGGGATGGCTTTAGGTTTGAGATTATAGATATGGATGGTAGTCGAATTGATAAAGTCTTGATACAAAAACAAGAAAGTCTATAGTTTGGCAGTAAATAATTCATTTACTGCCCTGAAGCATATAGCATGAAAATTTTCTTTAAAGCTGGGATGTTGTTTACCAAGTCTAAACCAATAGATCTAGCACACTTGATGGCGTGAATGTTATTAGCAAATAAGGTGTTGAGAACAGTTGTGCACTCCATCATCACTTGATTATCAAAGTGGCGAGATTTAAAATATTTAAGTATGTTGTAGTTAGCGCCGATATTCAAGCCCTGAGACATAGACTCTGACACTGCTTTTACTAAAACATCAAAGTCTCTAACGCTCAAATTTAAGCCTTGGCCAGCTATCGGATGTATCGCATGCAGCGCATCACCTACTAGATAAAATCTTCCATTTGAATATTGCGTAGTGTACTTAAGCTCAAGCGGATAACCCTTCAGCTTGCTTTTTATTTTTATTTTACCCAAGTGATCTCCAAAGCGTTCTTTGAGTAATGCAAATTGAGAATCCTCGTCAAGGGCTAATAGAGTATGAGCCAATTTAGTTTCTAAGGTCCAAACTATCGATGATTCATGCCCCCCTTCCTTTGGCAAAATAGCAAATGGGCCTTGAGGAATGAATTTTTCAATGGCAATTCCATGATGGCTAAGTTTGTGAGTAATATCACATACAATGCCAATTTGGTTGTAACTTTTGGTATGTGTTTCTATTCCTAATAAACTTCTGACCAATGAGTTTTTACCATCGCACACCAAGGCTAAATCTGCTTTATAAATACCTTTTTCAGTTGTTATTTCTGCAAAATCTTCGGTGTTCATCACATCATGAATTTTGCACCCATCAATTAATGTAAGACCCTCTTGCTTGCGCGCTTCCAGCAACAGCATTGCATGCAATTTGCTTTCTTCTATCATAATGCCAAAACTAGAGAGGTGTAGATCTTTTGGGTCGAAATCCAAATGCGCATCGGTGTTAAATTCCATGACCCGAATATGGTTTATCTTTTGCCCAAAGGACAATAGGTCAAGGCCTAGGTGTTGCTTAATTATTTTGCAACTCCCTTGTGAAATAGCAAAAAGGCGGCATGGACTATGTGATTGTGCCATAGAATCAAAGCTTCCTTTCTCCAGCACAGCAGTCTTAAGGCCAAGTTTAGCCAGTGCTATGCCAGATAAAAGACCAAGATACCCGCCTCCAATAATTAAGGTGTCAAATATCGAAACAGCCTTATTTCGCTTCATAATAATCTTTAACCAGCTGATTTAAAATTTGAACCCCATAACCTGTAGCACCTTTAGGGTTTAGCTCCGCCCCACTCTTGTCCCAAGCCATTCCAGCTATATCTAAATGCGCCCAAGGCACGTTATTTACAAATCTTTTTAAGAATTGAGCTGCGGTTATACTTCCGGCTCCTCGGCCATTTCCGGTGTTTCTTACATCCGCTATTTCAGAATTTATTTGCTTATCATAAAAGTCCGAAAGGGGGAAGCGCCACACTTTATCGCCACTTTTTAAACCAGACTCATTCAATTCACTTGCAAGTTTATCATCATTAGAAAATAAGCCAGCGTAGGCATTTTCACCAAGCGCTATTACAATGGCACCTGTTAATGTTGCTAGGTTTACCATGAACTTAGGTTTGTACTTACCTTGGGTGTACCAAAGGATATCTGCAAGCACCAAGCGTCCTTCTGCATCGGTGTTATCAATCTCAATGGTTTGCCCAGACATAGATTTCACGACATCGCCAGGTCTTTGTGCTGTACCAGAAGGCATGTTTTCAACCAGGCCAATAACTCCTACTGCATTAACCTTTGCTTTTCTTTCAGCCAATGTTTTCATAAGTCCTGTTACTACTCCAGCACCGGCCATATCGTACTTCATATCCCCCATATTTTGCGATGGCTTTATACTTATACCACCGGTATCAAAGGTGACACCTTTGCCCAAAAATGCAATTGGAGCGTCTTTTTTATTACCGCCATTCCACTCCATAATCACAACATAAGGTTCATTAACACTACCTTGGGCTACCCCAAGCAAAGCGCCCATGCCAAGTTTTGCTAATTCCTTCTGCGCCATAACCCTAACTTTAAGACCAGATTTCTCAAGCTTTTTGCAGGCGTCAGCAAAAGATTTAGGGTAAAGGACGTTAGCAGGTTCAGAAACCAGGTCTCTGGTAAAGTTTACCGAACTCACAAGCAATTTGCTTTCAGCTAAAAGTTGTTTTGCAACCGAAGCATCTTCCATACAGAAGGAAACTTTCTTAAGGTGAATTTTGTTATCTGTGGCTTTATCAACGAAATATTTAGTAAATTTATAATTGCGCAGAGCCATGCCTAAATAAAAATTATTAACGAATTGAGCATGAGGCAATTTTATGTTGAGATTAAAGCAAATGCATGCTTCTTCAGCTTCCACATTATTTAAATGTTGCACCAATTTACTGCCCACAAGCTTGATGGAATTTGTGTCCAATGATTCTCTTTTTCCTAATCCAACTAAAATTATTTCTGAGAATTCTGATTCCCCAGATGGGATAAAGCTTAAAATCTGCCCCACTTTAGCACGGAAATTCTTTTTGCTTTTAAGTATCTTAGAAACGTCTGCTTCATAGTTATGTTTACAGAAGTCTTGTGAGAATTTTAAAGTATCGGTAATGAAGAATACACCTATATTACCACCTATTTTTTTTGCATCGATAAAAGAAAAATCCATAACCAAACCATTTTACATATTAGCAGATACATATTAAACTTTGCTCTGCTTTTGTAAATATATAAAAATGATAGAATATAAAGGATTGGACTTAGACTCCTTAAAAAATTTAGCCAAAGAGCTGGCGATGAGAGCTAAAGTAGGTGATATATACCTTTTGCATGGGGATTTAGGCGCTGGTAAAACCACGTTTACCCAAGCATTTGTGGAGTGTTTGGGTGTGAGCCCTGGTAGCGTAAATAGCCCAACGTTTAATTTGGTGCATGTGTATACAGCGCGTGAGTTTGAGGTGTGGCACTTTGACCTCTACCGCTTAAAAAATCTTGAAGAACTTCGTGAGCTTGGCTTGAGCGATGCCATAAATACCGGGGTGACAATAATAGAGTGGCCAGAAATTGCAGAAGGTATTTTTCCTAAAAGCGCTATACGCATACATTTGAAACTTGTGGAAGGCTCGCCTGAGCTAAGGGATGTAAAGGTTATTAATGGTTATTAATCCAAATCTCAAAATTTAGGGTGCATTCCTGCGCAGGCAGGAATCCTAGATTTTACCAATGCCTTAGCTATAGATCCCCGCCTTCGCGAGGATGACATCTCGGGTGCCTAAACTTTTTTGTAAAACCTATTTTGCAAGATGTGTTTTGAGGCTAAGTAGGGGCCGTTCTGTTGCCCGGTGGCCCCCAAGCCCGCGCTATACATAACTTAAGCAGCAGCCGCAACAGCGTCCACATCGAAGTTATCATTAGCGAATGCAAAATTATCATTTACATTTATTT